>DATINJ010000063.1:0-10527 GCA_035474375.1 Kineosporiaceae bacterium
ACCGGGACGGCAACGTCCTGATCCCGCCCCCGGGAGGAGTCCTGATCACGATGCATCTGCAACGAACCGGAGACACCTGGCGCGTCCTCGATTGGCCGGACCGGTCGGTCCCGTCCTGTGATTGGCGGTCGTAATGCGGCGCATGAAGTTCCAGAGCCGAACGAAGACCCGGAGTCTGACGCTGGCGGCGATGATTGGTCTGCTGGCCGCCGGCCTCAGCGTTGCGATGCTGGCCGGCACGGCGCGGGCCGCTCAGGTGGATCCGCCAGGTTCTGAGTCTCCAGGCGGCTATACCGTGCGGGTGAAAATTCAGTTCACCGGGGAGGCGGCGCCGGGCGGCGGGGCATTACTGGAGGCCGATGTCCAGCCGAGCTGCTGGTGGCAACCCGCACGCGGCCCGTACACGGACGCGGTGGCCAGCCTGGCCTGGTATGACGTCGTCACCGGTAATACGCAGACCCGTGGAGTGGTCGGCGAGTACGGCCCGCGACGGATCTGGAAAGCCGCCGCCGACGCGGAAGCGGCGGGCACTGCGGACACCTCCTGGTATCGAGCCTTCTGCAAGGACCCGAAGAACTACGCGCGGTATGACGCGGGCGCGAACGAGGGTGTGGATCCGGTCCTGGGCGACCCCAGCGATTTCGTCACGTACTACTACCGAGCCTTCGACGCCGGCGCGGCGATCCCGCCGCCGCTGGTCGATCCCGAGCAACTGGCCCGTGCCGCGCGCGAGGTGATGGTGATCCCGGAACCGGTGATAGGCCGGAACCCCAAGATCCACTCGGCCGGAGCGCCCACTCTGGTCGGATTGCCGACCTGGTTCTGGGTGGAGAATGACGCGGCGGTTGGCGGTGCGGACGGCGCCCGGGACATCACGGCCAGGCTCGGTGCGGTTTCCGCGACCGTGACCGCCAAGACCGGCGGCCTCAAGCTGTCCTCTCCCGCCGGTGGAAAGACCTGCGTGCCGAGTGCGGCGCTGGTCGAGTACCACGGGGATGCGACCGAGACCAGCGCCTGCACAGTGGAGTTCGCCCGAGCTTCGACGGGTTACCCACAGGGTTACCCGGTCGCGGCGTCGACGAACTGGGAGGCGACCTGGGTGGGTACCGGCAACACGTCCGGTGTCCTCGAACCGCTGGCCCGGGGCATCGTGGAAAACGTCCCGGTCGCGGAGGTCCAGAACATCGTCACCCGCCGTGACTCGGCGAGCTGAGCCGATGATCGTCCGCTGAGCCTGCGACCGCGGGCTCAGCGGGTCGGGGCCGGGTAGCCGACGTCGTCCCAGCCGATCGCCCAGGCTCGCGGCTCGCCGGCCGGCGTCGGTGCCTGCGGTGTGGGCGCCTCGGCCTGGAGCCGCAGCGGTGCCAGCGCCCGGGAGATTCGCTCCGCCCAGGCCGGTTCCACCAGGTCCGGACGGACGCCGTCCAGGGCCGGGGACTCCGATCGGCGGAAGGTGAGTCGTCCGGGCGTGCAGGTGACGACGGCCCGGCACTGCTCCGGTAGCGCACTCTGTTCGGCGTCCAGGCAGATCACATGGACGCCGGCAGCGGGACCGTGCGCCATCAGCGCAGCCACCCCGTCCGCGCTGGACAATCGCTGGACGCCGTCCAGCACGACGACGACCTCCGGACTGGAGGGAACCCGGGTACCCCCGGGTAGTCGTTGCTGGGTCCGCTCGGTCAGCAGCCCGCCCAGCTCGGCCAGGCGGTGCTCGATCGACTCTCGGTCATTGCCGATCAGCGCGGTGACGCCGGAGGATTCGTCCGGCCGGGCGTGCGGTAGCCGGGCCACCCATTCCCAGCGCCGTCGGGCGGCGTAGTCGTGGCCGGTCAGGACGGCGATCCGGAGCTCGCGGGGGGAGTGAAAGGTGGCGCACTGCGCCAGTAACCAGCGGGCGGTGGCATGCGCGGTCGAGGCTTGGCCGACGATCCCGAGCAACCCCACCGCCTGCAGATTCAAGGTCACCGGCACGTCCGGGAGGAGAACCGGCAGCGGTTCCGGCGCGGCGTTGTGCCAGCGGGTGCGCCCGGTTCGAACCGGCGTGGCGACGTCCAGATCGTCGATCACCGTGCGCGGTGGCTGGGCCGCCAGGCCGAGCCGCAGTTGGAGCCAGTCGTCGTCCAGCGGGAGCCGTTCCCACAATCGCCGGCCCGGGCCGACAGCGGTCAGCAAGGTCATTGCCGGGTCCGGGGTGGCATCGCGCCGGTCACGCGTCTCCCGGGCCAGCATTTCCAGCACCTCGGCCCGAGCGGTGGCCCGGTCGTCACGCCACTGGGCCAGCTGCCGGCGGTGATCGCGACCGGCCACGGTTCGGGTCTGGGTCGGTCGGGCCGGCAGGACAAAGTGCGCGGCCGGCCGGGTTCGGGTGGAGCGTGGGTGCCGGACGATCTCCACGCCGAGCCCACCGGAAGTCTCCCGGACGTCCGCGTCGGAATCGCTGACCGCGGACAGTTCCAACACGCTCTCACCGGTCGTCAGGTAACCGCCGATCGGCCAGGCCGAGCGCCCGTCCAGCTCGATGCCGTCGATCAGGACAGTGGTGCCGGGCGCTGGGCTCACGTCCACGGCTCCACCGGGACGCGCGGTCACGGTCAGCGCGTCGGCCGCCAGCTCGGTGTCCGGCAGGGACAGCCCGGGGGCGTCGTGGCCGACTATCGTGCGGCCCAAGCCGAGCCGGTGCACCCGACCGGCGCCGGGCCCGTTGACCACCCGCAGTTCGGCCACCCCGGCCAGCGAGAGCGTGGGCTGTTCCTCGTGTGCGTGCAGTTCCACCACGCTGCCGGGTCGCAGCGCCGCCGAGCGCAGGGTGTGCTGGTCGGCGGTCACCGCGACGCCGTCCACCCAGAGCGGAACCGGATTGGCCGGCCCGGGGTCGCTGTCGTCGTCCAGGGCGTGCAGCAGGTGCGGCAGCAGAGCGGCCAGCGGGGCTTCCGGATCGGCATCGATCAGCGCTTCGGTCTCGGTGCCGGCCGCCCGACCGTCTCGCAGAGTCACCACGAAGCGCACGTGTGCCCGCCTTCCCGTGGCTGAGGAATGCCGAACTGGGCAATATGCCATGCAATCGGCCTACTCTCTAGTCCGCTTCAGCCTCGAACCAGGGCGGCCGCCTCGAGCAGCGCCTCATCGATCGGCTGAGGCTTGAGACCGAAGGTCTCGGTGGTGAGCGTGGAGTCGAGGATGAACGGCCGGTCGAATTGGTAGCTGGTGGCCCGCAGCTCCCGGATCATGGGTGAGAAGAGGCCGGCCACCCACATCACCGGATGCGGGATCTTGGTGAGCCTCGGCGCCGGAAGGTTGGCCCCATCGGCGAATCGCACCGCGAGTTCGCGAACGGTGAGCGGCGGGTTGGTCGGTACATGCCAGGCTCGACCCCAGGCGCGCTCGTCAGCGGCAACGGTCACCAGCAGGGCGGCGACATCGTTGATCGACGTCCAACTGTGGGGTGCATCCAGGACGGCCGGTACGTAGCCGCGCTTGCCGGCTATCAGCGGCTTGGCCACCGCAATGCTGAACAGGGAATTTGCTTGCAGGTAGTCGCTGGCGCGGACCTCCGTGGCCCGTAGCCGACCGGCTTCGTGGGCGGCCAGCGCGTTCCGCCACATGTCAGCCCGCAGGCGTAGTTTCGGGTGCACCGCGGCCAACGGCGTGGCTTCGGTGATCGGGCCGGTCACCGGGCCGTAGCCGTAGAGGTTGCTGGCGGTGGCGAGCGTCGCCCCGGTGCGCTCGGCCGCCGTGAGCAGCGCCGCGGCCAGCGGTGGCCAGTCCGTCAGCCAGCGGTGATAGAGCGGGTTGGCGCAGTTGTAGAGGCTCACGGCGCCCTGGGTGAGGGCGCTGAGTCGGTCGGCGTCGGTGGCGTCTGCGGCCACCCGCTCGACGTTCGGATGCTCGGGCCCGCCCCCGCGGCGGGTGACGATCCGGACCTGCTCACCGCGTTCGGCGAGCAACTGTGCGGTGGTCGTGCCGATCGGACCGGCGCCGACGATCACGTGCATGGACATCAAGGTCTCCTCCCAGGCGAGAGCAATGCTCTCGAATATGAGCAATGGTCGCAACGTGGCTGGCGCGCTGTCAAGAGCAGTGCTCTCGCCTGTGTGCGACACTCTCTGGATGCCAGCAGCCTCCATCCGGGCTCGCGTGCGAGCCGAAATGATCGACGAGATCAAGGCGATCGCCCGCCGACATCTGTCCACGGACGGCGCGAACCTGTCGTTGCGTGCGGTTGCCCGCGACATGGGCATGGTGTCTTCGGCGATCTACCGCTACTTCGCCAGCCGCGACGAGTTGTTGACCGCGCTGATCGTGGATGCGTACAACGCGGTGGGGGCTGCAGCCGAGGCCGGCGATGCCGCGATCACGGACCGGGAAGACCTGCGCGGCCGCTGGTTGGGGATCTGCACCGCAGTGCGGCGGTGGGCGCTCAGCGCTCCGGCCGAGTACGCGCTGCTCTATGGCAGCCCGGTGCCCGGATACGCGGCCCCACCGCAGACCACGCTGGCTGCGACTCGAACGCCGACCGTGATGGGCCAGATCATCGTGGACGGCTTCAGCAGTGGGGTGCTGGCCGACGCCGGGGTCGAAGCCCTGTCGGAGGAGTTGAAGAGCGACTTCAGCAAGCTTGGCGGCGCGCTGGCTCCTGGGATACCCGAATCCATGCTGGCGCTCGGCATGATCGGCTGGATCCACCTGTTCGGTGCGGTCAGCTTTGAGCTGTTCGGCCAGCTCAATAACGCGATCGAGGCTCGAGACGAGTACTTCGACTATCAGATGCGCCACCTGGCCGAGATGATCGGCATTTAGGGCCGGTCCTAGGGCGACCCGACCTGCCGCAGCGAGCGAGACAGGCCGGGTCGGGGACCTCAGTTCTGGACGCGCTCCAGGAGGAAGACCGGGATCTCACGCTCGGTCTTCTTCTGATAGTCCGCATAGTCCGGGTATGCGGCGACGCAACGCTCCCACCAGGCAGCCTTCTCCTCGCCGTGGATCTCCCGGGCTTTCATGTCCCAGGTCTGTGTTCCGTCGCGGAGTTCGACATGCGGGTCAGCAAGGACGTTGAAGTACCAGACCGGGTGCTTCGGGGCGCCGCCGAGCGAAGCCACAGCGGCGTACGTGCCCTCATGTTCGACTCGCATCAGGGGGATCTTGCGTAGCTTGCCGGTCTTTGCGCCGCGGGTGGTCAGCAGGATCACCGGCATGCCGCGCAGGCTGGTGCCTTTGGTGCCGCCGGAGCTTTCGTAAAGATCTACCTGGTCGCGTACCCACTGAGCGGGACTGGGTTCATATTCACCTTCGAGTGGCATGGCGTTAGTTAATCACCGGATTCGCATCGTCGCAGCGGGCCGATGACCAGCACCGTTACGCGGCGGACCGGATCGGGCCGATCGCATCAGCCGCCACCGAGCAGCGGCGCGTGCCAGAGCGAGCAGTGAACCTTGATCACCGTGTCGACGTCCGGGTTGAGACTGTGGGCCAGCCCTTCGAACGGTGCCTCCTGGTCACCGAGCCAGAACTGGACCTGCCGACCGTCCAATTCCGCGTGGTACGGCGGTACGTCGAATCCTTCAGCGGCCAGCAACCGGTAGCCCAGGTGAATCAGCCCGGTGGCCAGGAAGACCGCCAGTCGGGTATCGGTCATGGCATCATCCGACCCCGGGCCCGGCGGGCGAAGGTAGAGCTCCGGAACCCCCATCCGCCATAGCCCATCGGTGAAAATGCAGGCCAACCGCTTGTTCTCGACGTCGAAGGTGAAGTCAACGGTGAGCTCGTCCGCGTCGTCCTCCGGTTCGTCCTCGTCGTCCGCGAAGAAGCTGTCGGCAAAGAAGTCATCCGCGAAAGAGCCGTTCTCGCTCTGCTCACAAAAGTCGTCCGGATCGTCCGGGTAGAAATTCACTGTCATGACTGTCGCTCCCCAGGAACCGGGTGCTCGCCCGGCTCCGTCGTCCGAAATCCCATCGGCAGCCATGCTGGCCGGGAACGGCCGGGCGCGCTGAGGTCATCCACAGGGCTGGAAACTGTGGATAAGCGACCCGCCGGTCGCCCGCTACGGGCGGGTAAAGGCCTCGACCAAAGCGAACCAGTTCTGCAGATGCGGACCGTCCCGGGAGGACTCCGGCTTCAAGGCATACGTCATCGCCTGGCCGCGCATCGACGTCAGCAGTACCTGATATACGGTTTCGGCTGCCGGGTGGGTCGCGACCTGGTCGCCGAACAGTTCGGCCGCCAGTTCACGGAGCTGACCGCCCAACCGACGTTCATGCGGCAACAGCGCGGTCCGGAGTTCTGGATCTGTCCTGGCGGCAACCCATAGTTCCATCGCGGCACGGAAAAGCGGACCGTTGAACCGTTCCCAGAGCATTTGGATCGCGGGCCTGAGCCGTTCCTCGCCGGACGGCAGGGTGGCCGCCGAGCTCCGAACGCTGGCATTGAAATCGTCATACAGATAATCCATTGCGGCCAGCAGGAGATCGGCCTTGGACGCGAAGTGATGGGTCAGCGCACCTCGGGACACTCCGGCTCGCAGCTGAACTTCGTTCGTCGTCGTCCCGGCGTAGCCGAGTTCGATCAGGCAGTCGATCGTCGCCTGCAAAAGTGCGGCTCGGGTCGAGGCTCGCCGTTCGGCCTGGGTTCGACGGGCCGAGTGTGGGGTCGTGGTCATAACCTTTCCAACACGGTGGCGATCCCCATCCCGTCACCGACGGACAGCGTGACCAGCCCGTAGCGCAGATCTTGATGCTCCAACTCGTCCAGCAGGGTGCCGATGAGGATCGCCCCGGTCGCCCCGAGCGCGTGGCCCATGGCAATCGCGCCGCCGTTGACGTTCACCTGGTCGGGATCGAACCCGGTGTCCTCGATGAACCGCAGGACCACCGCGGCGAAGGCCTCGTTCATCTCGACCAGGTCGATGTCGCCGGTGGTCAGCCCGGCCTTGGCCAGCGCCTTGCGGGTCGCCGGAGCGGGGCCGGTCAGCATGATCGCCGCGTCGTCACCGGAGAGCCCGACACTGACGATCCGAGCTCGGGGAGTGAGACCGCTGCGGCGTCCCGCATACTCGTTGCCGATCAGCACCAACGCGGCACCGCCGACCACGTCACTGGAGTTCCCAGCCGTGTGGACATGCTGAACCGACTTCAGCCAGTCGTACCGTTGCAACGCGACCGCATCGAACCCGCCTGCCGCACCGATCCCGGCGAATGCAGGCTGCAGCGTGCCCAGTGATTCGACCGTGGTCTGCGGCCGGACCATCTCGTCGCTGGCCAGCAGCACCGCGCCGTCGTGATCGGTGACGGGCACGATCGAACGCGCGAATTGCCTTTTCGCCCAGGCATCTGCGGCCCGGCTCTGGCTGGTCGCGGCGTACGCGTCGACGTCGTCACGGCTCCAGCCGGCCAATGTGGCGATCAGGTCGGCAACGATTCCCTGCGGGGCGGATCCGTTGGCGAACAGGGTGTGCGGGTCTACGGTCCGGCTGCTGTCGGAGTTGTCGGTGCTCCCAGCGCTGTGCGGGCTGCCGACAACCGTTCGGGACATCGACTCCACGCCGCCGGCGAGAACCAGGCTCTCCCAACCACTTCGGACCTTCTGCGCGGCCACGTTCACCGCCTCCAGCCCGGCGGCACTGAACCGATGCAAGGGGACGCCGGTGGCGGTGTCCGGGAGCCCGGCCGCGAGCGCCGCCGTCCGAGCGATGCCGCCACCGGGCGCAGTGTCCCCGGCGGCAACGCCAAGTACCAGGTCGTCGAGCTGAGCCGGGTCGAGACCCGGGTTGCGGCGACGAATTTCGTCGATCAGCCGAATCGTCAATGACACCGGTTTCAGCTCGGGCACGTCGTTGGTCTGCGTGCTTCGGCCACGCGGGGTGCGGATGGCGTCGTAGACGAAGGCTTCCGTCGTCACGGTTTACACCCCCAGGGAGCGACCGATGATCTCTTTCATGATCTCTGTGGTGCCGCCGTAGATGGTCTGCACGCGGGCGTCCAGATAGGCCTTCGCGACCGGATACTCCAGCATGTAGCCGTAGCCACCATGCAGTTGCACGCACTGGTCAATGACCCGCTTCTGCAGTTCCGTCGTCCACCATTTGGCCATCGCCGCGTCGACCGAGGTGAACCGGCGCTCCAGGTGCTCCGAAAGTGCCTTGTCCAAGTAGATTTCGGCCAGCTCTACCTCAGTGGCCATTTCGGCGAGGACAAAACGGTTGTGCTGGAAACCGCCGATCGGCTGCCCGAACGCCGTGCGCTCCTTGCAGTAGGCCAGCGTCAGATCGAAGATCGACCGGGCTGCGCCGACCGCGCCGACGGCGATCGAGAGCCGTTCCTGTGGCAGCATCGCCATCAGATGCCCAAAGCCGTGGTTCAGCTCGCCGATCAGGTTTGCGGCCGGTACCCGGACGTCGGTGAAGATCAGCTCGGCGGTGTCCTGGGCGCGCAGCCCGACCTTGTCCAGCTTGCGGCCGCGCTCGAAGCCGGGTGTCCCGCGCTCCACGGCGATCAGCGAGAGCCCCCGGCTCGCCTTGACGTCAGGATCGGTCTTCACCACCACGATGACCAGGTCGGCGTGAATGCCATTGGTAATAAAAATCTTTGAGCCGTTGATGACGAACTCGTCGGCTTCGCGCCGGGCGGTCGTCCGGATCCCTTGCAAGTCGGAACCGGCGCCCGGCTCGGTCATCGCGATCGCCGTGATCATCTCACCGGAGCAGAACTTCGGTAGCCAGCGCTTGTGCTGTTCCGGCGTCCCGAGTTCTAGCAGGTAGGGCAGCACGATGTCGTTGTGCAGCGCGAAGCCCAGGCCGGTGGCACCGACCGCCATCGATTCCTCGGACAGGATCGTGTTGTAGCGGAAGTCTCGGATTCCGCTACCACCGAACTCCTCCGGAGCTTCGAAGCCGAGGAAGCCCTGCTTGCCGGCCTCGATCCAGACCGCCCGGTCGACCTTGCCGGCCTGTTCCCACTCGGCGTGACGCGGCACGACCTCGCGTTGCATGAAGGCTCGCACGGAGTCGCGGAAAGCTTCGTGCTCGGCGTCGTAACGGCTCCTGCGCATCTCAACTCCTGCGTCGATGGGTTGCCCAGTGTAAACCTACAGACCATCCGGTTGGTATCTCTGGAGCTCGGCGGACCAGCGCTCCACCTCGGCTCGGCTCCGCAGTCGGACGATCGGCAGCGTCGGGCGGTGTGCATGCAGCGACATCACCTTCTCGGTGGTCCGATGATGCTGTCGCCAGGCCCACCGGACGATGTGCTCGCGGTCGGTGAAGAACGTGTGGAGCGGCCCTTCGAGGTTGCCGTTCCACAGCTCTTCACGGCGTAGCCGTCGCCGGACCGTCCGAGTGATCACCTGTCGAAGTACCGTCCGGCGCGGCAGATCGATCCAGACCAGCAGGTCAGCGCGCTCGGCGAGACGGGCCCGAACCACCCCGTACTGCCACTCGCAGACCCACTCCGGCGCCGCGATGACCCGGTCCACGTCGGCCTCGAAGGAGTCACGAGGTACCCAGTCCGGACCGTGGAAGAGGCTGTCCAGTTCGGTGTAGGGAATCCCCAGCACCCGGCCGATCCGCTCGGCGAGCGTCGACTTCCCGGCCCCCGACGTACCGGCCACGAGCACCCGATGTGGCCGCTGAGGTAGCCGATCGCCAGCCTCCAGCATCCCCATTCGACCAGGCTAACGGTGGCCAGGTTTCACCTCGTGCGGTGAGCCACGCTCGGTGAAGTATGTCCGTGGTTTGACCTACTGCCTGGGTCATCTGACGCACACACTTCGCCGAGCGCGCCGGCCAGGCGCCCCTCGGCCGGGCTGTCGATCACGGAACGCTGAGGGGCGGCTAGAGCAATGTGAGTTTGGTACTGGGGGGCAGTACCAACTCGCGTTGATCAAGACGCTCGCGGGAAACCGGGCCGGGTAGCGCTATTTTCGATTGAACGGTCACGGCCCTGCGGGCTACCCGAGGGTTGAAATGAGGGACGGCGACCCAGCCACGAGTTCCTGGCCGTGATGATCCTCGGCCCCTGGGTGATCGGCAGTTGTGCCCGTTTTCGTGTCGCGAGAGAGGCACTATTTGCGGCACAG
The DNA here is from genome assembly GCA_035474375.1 of Kineosporiaceae bacterium. GTDB lineage: Bacteria > Actinomycetota > Actinomycetes > Actinomycetales > Kineosporiaceae > JANNPJ01. The sequence goes on from DATINJ010000063.1 coordinate 10,066, forward strand.
CTGGTGATCTTCGCGGGGAGGGCTGCGGCTAGTTCGGCTGAACGTCGATGATCGTGCCGATCACCCCGATGGATGAAGTGCGGGGCGAGCGACCCTGCCCAAACGTCTGACCGGGAGATAGCTGCATCTTCGCGCCTCATAGCGCCCTCGGGGGCCAGATTGACTGCGGTGATCATGCACGGTTGCCCGCATTGAGGTGGGCAACCGTGCATGATCGCGGCAATGCCGGTGAGTTAAGCGCTGGAGTGACTGGTGTGACGGTCGTCTGCTGTCGCGATCTTTCCCCTTTCGACCCGCGATCATGCACGATTGCCCTCGCCTCAAGAGCAAGCGTGCATGATCGCGGGCCATGGGTGGGCACGCCGGCGCTGACGCGCCTCCCAAGTGCATGATCGCGGAATGGGTTGGGGCTATTTCGGCTGATCACGGAAGCCGGAATAATGGTGCGACCTGGGCGGACAG
>DATINJ010000064.1:0-10125 GCA_035474375.1 Kineosporiaceae bacterium
ACGGCCGATAGGTGGGCAACCGTGCATGATCACGGGCGAGAGGTGGGCAACCGTGCATGATCACGGGCGAGAGGTGGGCAACCGTGCATGATCACGGGCGAGAGGTGGGCAACCGTGCATGATCACGGGCGAGAGGTGGGCAACCGTGGGAATTGGCCAGTAGGGCCCGTACGGGGCGCAGCCGTTCCCGAGCGCAGGCCGCTATTGAAACGAGAGTGGGCTGGTTCGGCCGCGCTTGAGCTCGGTGAATTGCGGGATCGACACCGCCAGACGAACCGCATCGAACAGGGTGACGGCGTCGCTTCCGGTGGGGATGGAGGTGCAGACCGGGCCGAAGAACGCGACCTCGCCGAAGGCGATCACCGGCGTCCCCAGCTCTTCGCCGACCAGACTTTCGACCTGCTTGTGAGTGGCGCGCAGGAGCGGGTCGAGCTCCGTGCCGCCGGCTTGCTCGGCCAGGTCGGCGGGTAGGCCGGCCTCGGCCAGGGCAGCCGGGACGACGACGGCGTGGTCCTTGTTGTGCTGCGTGTGGATCCGGGTGCCGAGGGCGGTGTAGAAGTCTGAAAGAGCTTGGTTGCCATGATGCTCTTGCACGGCGGCCGCGACCCGGGTCGGCCCCCAGGCGCGGTCGTTGAACTCCCGGTACCAGGGCTCAAGTTCGCGCCCTTCGTTGAGCACCGACAGGCTCATCACCTGAAACCGCAGGTCGAGTGTGCGGTATCGGGCCACCTCGAGCAGCCAGCGGGAGGTGATCCAGGCGAAGGGGCAGGACGGGTCGATGTAGAGGGTGACGGCGACCGGATCCGCGTGCGCACTCGCTTCCATGGAAGCAATCTAACTTCCAGGGAAGCTAGACTGCAACCCATGGACCCGGTTCCCGAGATCGTTGCCCAGTGGGCCCAGGAACGTCCCGAGCTGGATGCCTCACCGCTGCTGGTGATCGGTCGGCTCCAGTACCTCGCGGAGCGCCTCGATGCGCTGATGCGCCCGCCGTTCGCCGCGCGCGGTTTGGGCAACGGCGATTTCGACGTGCTGGCGGCGTTGCGCCGGGCAGGGGCGCCCTATCAGTTGCGGCCCACCGACCTGAGCAAATCCTTGCTGGTCACGACGGGGGCGATCACCAAGCGCCTGGATCGCCTGGAAGATCAAGGCCTGTTGGCGCGAGAGGCCGAGGGCTCCGACGGGCGGGGAAAGGTCACCCGGCTAACTGCCGCCGGGCTGGCGCTCGCGAATGAGCTGATCGAGGTGCACCTGGCCAACCAGGAGCGGCTGCTGGCGGGCCTGAGCGCGCGCGAACGCACCGACCTGGCACGCCTGCTGGACCGGTTTGCCCACAGCCTCACTGCCGGGGCATTGCAAAGTCGTCTTTCGGCCGGGCAGTCGAACTGGAGAGGGGCCATTTGAGCACGCGCAACGACGACCGCCGCCGCGCCTACCTGGGCCTTTGGTCTCGATCTGCGTGTTCAAACGGCCCCACTTCTCGAGGGGAAGATCCGCATGCGTGATCCGGAGTATCCAGACCCTTCCGAATTCCGATACGACGAGAGTCGGCTGAATCTCGCTCACGCGTCGTCCCTGACCTTTGACGAGAATTATCGTTTGGCGCAGTTGCCTCTCGTCTCACCCGGGCATCCGCTGGCGATCGATCACTTGCCTGGTCAGGACTATCAGAGTGGAAGGTACGAGCAAGCCCGCCATTCACTGGTGGCTCCAGTCTCCGCAAGCGACCTCGAATCGGCAGGGCCGTATGTCGCATTCGCCAGAGACGTGGCCACCTCGTCCTTCGGTGGCAAGATCAGTGAGGAGCTTGCCAAGTTGCGTAGTGATCGACTCCACGTCACGATCGCTGGTGGGCTTCGGGCCCAAGACATTCTTCGGCAGGCTGAAGATGTCAAGAAATTCCTTCGCGGGCGTGAGGCATTCAATATCAGAGTCCTTGGTCCATTCCTTGGATCAAAGAACCGTGGTCGAATATACCTCCCGGTGGTACCCGAGAGGATCCTCGGTGAGCAGGCATTCGGTCTGCTGCAGAAGGTGCTAGGGCTCCCGGTATCGGGTTTCTACGCGATCGGGTTGCTAAATTTCAACGATGAATTGGACCAAGCCCAGACCAGAGATCTGCATCGTGTGATGGAGAAATGGCGGCACAAAATTCTTGCCGAGGTTCGCGTATCTCACCTTCAGATGATGGCCACAAATGATGACCTAGCACTGTCCGGTCGAAGCGTCATTGACATCTTTCTTTAGCGGCAGCAGCTGCCCGATCGTTCTGCCGAGGGCAGCCGCTGCTGCTGCCGAGATCAGGACAGGAAGTTGCCATACGGGCCGTTGAGGATGCCGTTCTTCTGCGTCTGGCTGAAGGTGCAGTTCGGGTAGTCGTAGAGCGACCCGGACATGCAGGTGCCGTCCGTGGAGGTGGAGTCCGGGAGCCCGAAGGCATGTCCCAGTTCGTGAACCATGCCGCCGTACCACCGGTTGATCGCCCCGTTGATCCCGGCTGCGCCGTCAGCGTCGTGGCCGCTGAGCAGCACCCAGCCGCTGCCGCCTCCGCCGCCGCTCTGGTTCACCTCTTCGGCGCTGACCTCCTCCACCACGACCCACCGGCGGTCTCCGCTGGTCACGCCGAACCTCTGCTGCAGCTCCGCCTGGCCGTTGTTCACGACGCACCAGTAGTGGTCGCTGCCGCTGCAGTTGTTGCTGATGTACCAGTTGGTGTCGTGCAACCCGTTGACCACCTCGACCACCGGGGTGTTGAGCTTGAACGTCTTACCGAGTTGCTGCTTGAAGAAGCTCTGCGCTTCGCGCATGACGTTGGCGATGCCGTCCGGGTACCGCTGGTCGAAGGCCTTGTCCGTCGGCCTGATCCAGAAGACTCGTACCGTCTGAGTCGCCGGCGGCCCCGATGTTGTCGGTGACGGCGTCGCCGGTGGCGTGCTGGCCGGGGTGGTGCTCGGCGGTCCGGTAACGCCGCCGGTGCAGGTGGCGCCGTTGAGGGTGAAGCTCGCCGGTACCGGGTTGCTGGTGGTCCAGGATCCGTTGAACCCGAACGAGGTGCTGCCACCAGTGGCCAGAGAGCCGTTGTAACTGGCGTTGGTGGCGGTCACCGCGCTGCCGCTCTGGGTCACCGTGGCGTTCCACGCCTGGGCCACCGTCTGGCCCGCGCCGAAGCTCCACCGCAGCGTCCAGCTGGAGAGCGGGTCGCCGAGATTCTTGACGGTGACGCCGGCCCCGAAGCCACCCGTCCATTGCGAGCTGACGGAGTACGTGACCTCGCAACCGGTAGCGGCGTGGGCGGTGACGGCGGTCGCTATCGCGCTGCCGACCAGGCACGCGACCACAGTCGCGGCACCCAGGCCCAACCGGTGTCGTCGTAGATTCATCGAGTACCTCCGTTTGCGAACACGATGTGAATCCATCAGCACGTTCTCTTACCGGTGCGGCCGGAATTGCGGCATGACTGCTGGAGGGCCTGGGCAAAGGTGCCAGGAAGCCCTTTAAGTCGCGTGGCGCACTATTAAATAAACGACTCCTGACCGGAGCGCTTCGTGGGTGCACTCTTTACCTGGCCCGCCCGGAGAGTCAAGGATTCTCGCAACCGCCCGGTGTCACCTGCAGATTCCGGCCGACAATGGTGAAAGAATTTCCGCTCGGATCATCATTTCGGCAGGCCCGCGATGCGCGACCAAGCCGAACAGAGGGCGTATGTTGTCCGCCGTGAGTGGGCAGACGCAACTGAGCGGGCAGGCACAACGCAAGATCGTCTTGGCACTGATGGCGAGCCTGACCGGCCTGGGGTTCGGGCTGGTCGCGGTGGTCCACCATGACGGGCGGCAGATGATCGCCCGGTGGATTTTGCTGGTGGTGGTCGGTCTCTGGCTAGCCGTGGCCTTCTATCGGGACGGCAAGCAACCGAAACAACCCCGGAGGCGGTGGGGCGAGGGTAGTTCTGCGCCCGTCCCTCGGCTGGACTCAAAGCCCTAGAGTCGCTCACGCGCAGGAGCCCGGCGCCGTCCTTGCGGGTCTACGCTGGCAGACAACGCGCACGAACTGCAGCGGGAGAGGGTCATGCCAGCTGCTCTGCTCGAGACGAAGCTGTATCTCCCCAGGCCGCGGGTGGGGCTGGTCCGCCGTCCGCGATTGGTCGAACGGCTGGACGCCGCGTCGGCCGCGAAGCTGATGCTGGTGTCCGCACCGGCCGGCTTCGGCAAGAGCACTTTGCTGGCCGAATGGCTGGCGGGGGAGCCGGCAGCACCGGCCGCAGCCCGATCGGCGGCCTGGTTGCAGCTCGACCGGGACGACAACGACCCGACGTCCTTCTGGACCTATCTGATCGCCGCACTGCGCACGGTCATGCCTGAGCTGGGCGCGAGCGAGTTGGCGCTGCTGGCCTCGCCGCAGCCGCCGTCCATCCAGGTCGTCCTCACGACACTGCTCAACGACCTGGGCACGGCCAGCGGGAGCATCGTCCTGGTCCTCGATGACTACCACCTGATCGAGTCTCACGAGATTCACGACGGAATGGCGTTCCTGCTCGACCACCTTCCCGCGCACCTGCAGCTGGTGATCGCTAGCCGGGCTGACCCGGCAATGCCGCTGGCGAGGCTGCGCGCCCGCGGCGATCTGATCGAACTGCGCGCTGCTGAACTGCGTTTCACGCCCAGCGAGGCCGCGACGTATCTGAACGGTGCGATGGGCCTGGCGTTGACCCCGCAGGACGTCGCGGCGCTGGAGCAGCGGACGGAAGGGTGGATCGCCGCGCTCCAGTTGGCTGCGCTGTCGATCCAAGGGCGGGACGATGTCACGGGCTTCATCGCGGGTTTCGCCGGGGACGATCGCTATATCGTTGACTACCTGGCCGAGGAGGTCCTGCAGCGTCAACCACCGGCGGTTCGCGACTTCCTGCTGCAGACCTCAATCCTGCGTCGGCTCAGTGCCCCGCTGTGCGATGCCGTGACCGGAAAGACCAGCGGGCGGGCCACTCTCGAAGCCCTCGATCGAGGCAACCTCTTCGTCGTCCCGCTCGATGACCGTCGTCATGCGTACCGCTACCACCACCTGTTCGCGGATGTGCTGCGGGTCCGGCTGACCGACGAGTCTCCCGAACTTGCCCGGCGCCTGCACCGGCGGGCGAGCGACTGGTACGCGGAGAACGGCGACCCGTCGATGGCGATCGAGCACGCCTTGGCGGGGGATCACTTCGAGCGGGCCGCTGACCTGGTGGAGCTGGCGATGCCGGTGGCGCGCAGGGACAGGCAGGAAATCACGCTGCGGCGATGGCTCGAGCTGCTGCCCGAGGAGGTCATGGCGGTCCGGCCGGTGCTCAGTAACGGCTACGCCGGGTGCTTGTTGACCACCGGCGTCATCGATGGGGTCGACAGGCATCTGCGGGACGCCGAGCGCTGGCTCGACGTGCCGCTCGAGCAACGCGCGGGCACCGGTACGACCCGGATGGTGGTCGTCGACCAGAACGAGTTCCACCGGCTGCCCGCTGCGCTCGCCGTCCATCGGGCCGGGCTGGCCCTGGTGACGGGTGATCTCTCGGGGACGGTCGCCCACGCCCATCGGGCTCTGCACCTGATCGACGAGACATCGGACCTGCTCGCGGTTGACTACGATCTCGGGCGCGGCGCGGCGAACGCCCTGATCGGGCTCGCGACCTGGACAGCCGGCGACCTGAACAGCGCACGTGATGGCTACCTGGGCAGCTTGGAGAGCATGCGGCGCGCGGGTCACGTGGCCGACCTCCTCGGATGTTCCATCGCTCTGGCCGACATCCAGATCGCCCTGGGCCGGCTGCGTGATGCCGAGCGCACCTACGATCAGGCCCTGCAACTCGTCGCCGATCCCGCCAGGCCTCTCTTGCGCGGAACGGCGGACATGTATGTGGGACTGAGTGCGCTGCACCGCGAGCGAAACGACTTCGCCCGCGCCCGAGAGCTTCTCGCGATCAGTACGACGCTCGGCGAGAATGGCGCCTTGCCGCAGAACCGCTACCGTCAACGCGTCGTTTCGGCTCGGATCCGCGAGGCAGAGGGAGATCTTGCCGGAGCCGTCGAACTGCTGACCGAGGCGCAAAGCGTCTACGTGGGGGATTTCTCGCCAAACGTGCGCCCGGTCCCGGCCCTGCGGGCTCGGGTCTGGATCAGACAGGGCAGGGTTGACGACGTGCGCGGGTGGGTTCACGAGCGGGCTCTGTCCGTGGCGGACGACCTCAGCTACCTGCGCGAGTACGAGCACATCACCCTGGCCAGAGCCGTTCTCGCGCAGCCCGGGACCGGCCGTGAGGCCGGGCTCGGGACCCATGATCAGGCGAGTGAGCTGTTGGCGCGGCTTCTCGGCGCCGCCGAGGCCGGGCATCGCGAGGGCAGCGTCGTGGAGATCCTGATGCTCCAGGCGCTCGCATATCGACTCCGCGGCGACCTTCCGGCGGCCTTGATTCCGCTGGAGCGAGCCTTGCGGATGGCCGAGCCGGAGGGGTATGTCCGGATCTTTGTCGATGAGGGCCCGGCCATGGCGTCCCTGCTCACCGCCGCCGCAGGCGAGGGAATCGCTCCCGGTTACGTGGGCGGACTGCTCGCCGCCCTGGGCGGAGGGCAGGACGAGCACGTCACCAGACCGCCCGCCACGGAAGCGTTGATCGACCCGCTGAGCCGACGCGAACTCGACGTCCTCCGACTGCTCGGCAGTGACTTGGGTGGACCGGAGATCGCCCGCGAACTCGTCGTCTCGCTGAACACCGTGCGCACCCACACCAAGAACATCTACGCCAAGCTCGGCGTGACCAACCGGCGGGCCGCCGTCCGCCGGGCCGGGGAACTTGACCTGCTGTCAAGGACACCCGGCCGCTAAATCACCACCTCGATCACCACATCTGGTGATCCAGACTCACCAGGTCCGCTCCTAGCTTCCAGGTATGGGCCAAACGCGGGCAACGCCGGGACAACCTCACGGCGCCGGATGTTACGAGATCCGGGTCGAGGGGCACCTCGCCAAGCGTTGGGCCGGTTGGTTCGACGGGTTGAAGCTCATCCGTCAGAGCGACGGAACCACTCTCATCAGCGGCCTGGTCGAGGACCAGGCCGCGTTGCACGGGCTGCTTCAGAAGGTGCGTGACACCGGCCTCCCTCTGGTCGGCGTGACACGCGTCGAACCCGATCGCGGCACCGGATCCACCGCCACCCCCCGTGAGCCCGACAACCATCAAAGGAGCACGCCATGAACCGCTTCATCCGCCGCATCGGCGACGTCAGCGCACACCGACCATGGACGACGATCGGCGCCTGGGCGGTTCTGGCCGCGCTGATCGTGACCCTCTCCGGTGCCCTCGGTGGTGCCTTCGCCGACGACTTCAGCGCCCCCGGCAGTGACAGCGCCGACGGCGTCCAGTTGCTCCAGGAACGCTTTCCCCAGGTGGCCGGGGGCACTGCGGTCGCCGTGTTCGCAGCTTCCGAAGGCCGACAGGTGACCGACGCCCGCGCCGGAATCACGTCGGCGCTCGCCCAGGTCGCGGAGATCGAGCACGTCTCGTCCGTCACGGACCCGTTCGCCACGAAGCGGATCTCGGCCGACGGGCGGGTCGCCTACGCGGAGATCACCCTGGACGTGCCCTCGACCGAGTTCGGTCGCCCGGCTGCCGCCATCGTGACGGAGGCGCTCGAACCTGCTCGGGCCGCGGGCCTGCAGGCCGAGTTCGGCGGGGACGCAGCCTTCCTCAACGCGGAGAAGAAGACCTCACCGGCCGAGGCCGTCGGCCTGATCGCCGCGCTGGTGATCCTCCTGGTCGCCTTCGGGACGGTCGTCGCGGCGCTCGTGCCGATCGTCCTCGCACTCGTCGCCGTCGCGCTGGGTTTCTGCGGCATCGTCCTGCTGGCGGGTGACCTCTCGGTCTCCACCGCGGCTCCGACGGTCGGTGCCATGGTCGGGCTGGGGGTCGGCATCGACTACGCCCTCTTCATCGTCTCCCGGTACCGCGAGAACCGCAGTGCCGGTGAGAGCAACGCCGAGGCGCTGTCCGCCGCGATGAGTTCGTCCGGAACGGCTGTCTGCTTCGCCGGCGGCACCGTGGTGCTGGCGATGGCCGCCCTCGTGCTCACCGGTGTCGGCTTCCTCGCCTCCATCGGGCTCGCGACGTCCATCGTCGTCCTCTTCGCGGTCGCGACCGCCATCACCCTGTTGCCGGCACTGCTGACGCTGCTCGGCGATCGGATCGACGCCGGACGGGTGGTTGGACGGCGGCGCGCGGCCAAGAATCGCGTGGCCACCGAAGCCGGCGACACCCTCGAGTCAGGAGTCTGGTGGCGGCTTGCGCACCGGATCTCGGCGCGACCCTTGCCGTACCTGATGGCGGGATCGCTGCTGCTCCTCACGCTGGCCGCGCCGGCTCTGTCGCTCGACACCGGTTTCCCCGACGCCGGTGACAGCCCGACCACGCAGACCGACCGCAAGGCGTACGACCTCCTGGCCGACGGATTTGGTCCCGGCTTCAACGCCCCGCTGGCCGTGGTCGCCGACCTGCGCGGAACCGGCCTGCGAGCCAGCGAGATCCCGCAATTGGCCGAACGCATCGCCGCTGACCCCGGCATCGCAGAGGTCGGCACACCCGTGCTCAGTCCGAGCGGTGACACCGTGGTTCTGCCGACGCTGCCCACCACCGAACCGAGCGATCCCGCGACCGTGCAGACCCTTCAGCGGGTGCGGTCCCTCGTTCCGGACGGGGTGTACGTGACCGGACCCAGCGCTCTGACCCTCGACCTGGACAAGCAACTCTCGGACAAGCTCCCCCTGTTCATCGGCGCGATCCTGGCCACCTCGATCCTGCTCCTGATGATCGTCTTCCGGTCAGTCGTCGTGCCCCTGAAGGCGGCCCTGATGAACCTGCTGTCCATCGGCGGTGCCTACGGAATCATCGTCGCCGTCTTCCAGTGGGGATGGCTCGGCGGGCTCTTCGGCCTCGACGGCACCTACCGGATCGCGTCCCCGCTCCCGGTGCTGTTCTTCGCCGTGCTGTTCGGGTTGTCGATGGACTACGAGGTGTTCCTGGTCTCCCGCATCCGCGAGGCGTACCAGGCAACCGGAGACAACGCCGAGTCCGTCGCCCGCGGGCTGGCCTCAACCGGACGGGTGATCACCTCCGGCGCGCTGATCATGATGTGCGTGTTCCTCTCGTTCGTCACCGATCCCTCGCCGTTCGTGCAGATGATCGGCCTGGGGCTGGCCTCTGCCATCGCGATCGACGCCACCGTCGTCCGGATGGTGCTCGTGCCCGCCACGATGGCGCTGATGGGCCGGGCCAACTGGTGGCTGCCCAGCTGGCTCGACCGACTGCTGCCGCACGTCAGTCTGGACGGCGAGGCCCCGGTGGTCGACTCGGGTCAGCAGCCGGTTCGCGTTCCGGAGCTCGCATCGTCCAGGACAGTTCGATGACTGTCCCCGCGCCCGTCCGCACCCGGCGACGGGGCGCCCGGGCGGGCTCGTGGGTGCAGGTTGTGCTGATCGGGCTGGTCGTGGTTCCTGCCATCGCCGGCTCGCTGCGACTGGTCGAGTTGGCCGGAGGCCCACACGTGTTACCCGCAAACCCGCGCATCAGCGCCTCGCCGGCACCGGTGGTCGTGCACATCGTCTGCGCTCTCCTGTACGCCGTCCTCGGTGCCTTCCAGTTCTCCGCCGCGCTGCGCCGCCGTCGCCCCGGATGGCACCGGGTAGCCGGCCGGCTTCTACTGGTGCTCGCCCTGGCGGTGGCCTTCTCGGCACTGTGGATGACTCTGGTCTATCCCCGCCAACCCGGCACAGGCGAGCTCACCTATCTGTTCCGGCTGGCGTTCGGGTCAGGCCTGGCGGCCAGCATCGTGCTCGGGTTCGCCGCCGTCCGCCGCGGTGACATCGCCCGCCACAGGGCATGGATGACGCGCGCCTACGCCCTGGCCTTGGGAGCCGGTACCCAAGTCTTCACCCTGGGTATCGGCAAGGCGATCTTCGGTACCAGCGATCTACTCGTCAACGATCTCTTCATGGGCGCTGCCTGGGTCATCAACCTCGCCATCGCGGAGTACGTCATCCGCAGCCCTGGCTTGCCTGCCCGCCGCCCCAGCGGTCATTCCCCAAAGGCCAGTCCTGAGTCAGCACCGG
>DATINJ010000065.1:0-6458 GCA_035474375.1 Kineosporiaceae bacterium
CCACGCCCGATCCCCAGTAGGCCCTCGGCATGAGCTCAACGATCGGGAACACCATCTCGGCCTCGCCGGGCGTCGCGAGACAGAACTCGATCGCCGCGCGCACGTTGGGCTGTTCCTCGGTGAGCCGGGCCTGCCAGTACGGCTGCCGGTGGCTGGACCATCCCGCACCGGCAGCGGCCACCAGTTCCCGGCACCAGTCACGATGGCGAGCGCGGAAGAGTGCCTGATCACCGGCCTGGGCCAGCCGTTCCATCCCGTAATCGCGAATGGTCTCCAGCATCCGGTACCGCACCGGCCCGCTTCGATCGCCGCCGGGATCGAGCCGGTCCACGATCGACTTGTCGACCAAACCGGCCAGGACGTCCACCAAATCGTGAGCCGGAAGCAGTTCATCGCAGCACACGCTTTCGACAGCGTCCAGGGTGAACCCACCGACGAACACCGACAACCGGGCCCACAGCACCCGCTCGGGCTTGCCGCACAGGTCGAACGACCACTCAACGCACGCCCGCAGCGTCTGCTGCCGACCCGGCGCGTCCCGCCGGCCACGCGAGAGCAACGCGAACCGGTCATTCACCCGCTCCAGGATCTGCTGCGGCGCAAGAACCCGTACCCGGGCCACCGCCAACTCGATCGCCAGCGGCAAACCATCCAGGCGGCGGCACAGCTCGGCGACCGCGTCCCGATTGTGGTGGGTCAGGGTGAAGCCGGGCGTCACGGCCTGCGCCCGGGTCACGAACAGCGCGACCGATTCATAGCGGGTCAGGTCTCTCAGGTCTGCTCGCCGGTCCCGGTCGGGGACCGGCAGCGGCTGCACCGGGTAAATCACCTCACCACCGACCGCGATCGGCTCGCGACTGGTCGCCAGCACTCGTACCCCGGCACAGGCGACGAGCAACTGGTCGACGAAGACAGCGCAGGCGGGACCTACCTGCTCGCAGTTGTCCAGCACCACCAGCGTCTGCCGATCCGTCAGGTAGCTGATGAGCATCTCGACCGGCGATCCGCCGGCCCGCTGCGGCATTCCCAATGCCAGCAGCACGACGTGAGCGATCAGATCCGGGTCCCGGACCTCGGGGCCGGGCAACTGCGACGCCTGCAAGTGCGTGAGATCGACGAACCACGCGCCGTCCGAGAACTGGCGCCTCAGGTCGGTCGCTACCTGCAACGCCAACCGGGTCTTGCCGACCCCACCCACACCCGTCAACGTCACCAGGCGGTGCTTCGTCACCAGCGCCTTGACCTGCCCGATCTCACGGCCGCGGCCAACCAGCGGGCTCAGCTGCGCGGGCAGGCTCCCCCGCATCGAACGCCGCCCACCCCGCGATGCCTCCTTCCAGTCAGGCACACCGGGTGACGGCACGACCTAACTCCTTCCGCCACAACATCAGGCGGGTCCAGCAAACATTTCAAACACGGGGTGCCGGAGGACTCGCCGAGCGCGACCATGTCTGCCGAGCAGCCCGACCATCGGCATACCCCCTCGCTGCATCCCCCAATAGTCAACAGCCTACGTCAGCGCGACCCTGTGTTGGCCTGTTGTCGCAATCTGTACGGTCACGATCCAAGGTGTACGCCCTACGGCATGCGTCCGGGTGCCCCCGCAGTGCCGGCACTCCTCGAAGCCGCCCGGCTGATTCCGGGTTACCAGCGCAGTGGAAGGGTCGCGATGACGGCCTCCAGGCGGTCCGCGATCAGGCGGTGGTCAGCGACAGAGGGATGCCAGTGGCAGCCGCCATAGTCCATCCCGGCGGTGTCGTAGTACCAGTACCGGACTCGGTCGTCGCCCTGGTCGTGACGTTCCTGAACGATCTGGCGGGCGGCATCGGCGAACTGCGTGGTGTTGGACAGGGCTGTCGCGCTCACCAGGATGACGGCCCGCGGCCCGTATCGGGCCCGGAGCTTGTCGATGAAGGCGTGGTAGGCGGTGCGGTAGGCGGCGAGCAAAGTGTCCGACGTCCAGACCTCGACGGGGTTGACGGCGGTCGAGAAGTCGTTGATCCCTAGGCCGACGACGACGAGTTGCGGCCGCCAGGACCGGTCGACCGGCCAGCGGTCGCCCTCGACCGCCAGCAGCGCCCGGTCGTAGAAGGTCCGGTAGTCGACCCCCGCATCCTGGCCGTTGTAGTTGCGGACCATACCCCGACCGGAGTAGCCGTTGATCTGGAAATCCGCGTTCAGGTCCTTGGCGGTCAGGGCACCAAAGCTGCGGTCGGCATTGGTGGTTCGATTGACGTCTTCGGAGGTGCAGTCCCGGGTGCTGGAAAGATTTCCATATCCGGCGGTGTAGGAGTCGCCGATGAACTCGATCTGGCGACTGCGAGCGGACGGGCGAGCCAGCATTGCTCCGTTGACGGCGGGGACAAAGCCAGCGAACTGGCTTGTGGCCCAAGGCGACTCGGTGCGCTTGACGAGCCGGACACGGTGCGCACCCGGGGCCAGACCGGTGATCCAGTGCGTGCCCGGCTCGGGCGTCACCAAGGTGGACACGGTGGTTCCGTCAACCTGGACGTCATAGTCGTTGCTCGGATCGTCCAGCTTGACGCCGATTCCCGTCCCGCGGAAGCGGCTCTCGAAGTAGACCCCAGGCCAGCTGTACAGCACCCGGTCATCGGCGACCTCGACCCGACCCGCGGTGTGCACGGTTCGGAGCACGCCGGCCGCGGGCCAGCCGCTGCTCGACGGTTGGTCGGTCGGCGTGACGACGCCGGCACTCGCGGCGGCCATGGTCGCGGTGGGGGTGATGGCCGCCAGCCCAAGCACACCGGCCATCGCGAAAATCGCGGCCCACCGAGCACGACGCTCCGGACGATTGCTGGCACGAGACATGTTCATGGCCCTTCGGCTCGGAACGACGAGACCTCCAGCAGACAGCACGGGCCCCAGGCCGAGCATGCACAAAATTCACGAATCATGCAACGCTGTAAAGTTTTTGAAATTCTTTCAACGCCAGCGAGTCGGGCTGTCTGGCGCCGCCCCCCAGATTCGGCGTTGTTCTAGCCGTTGTCGGGAATCTTGTCGGGATCGATCAGATCCTTCTCGGCCGGGGCCGTCACCGGAGTGCCCGCCCCGAGATCGGCCAGGACGGCGGTCGTCCGCATGAAAGCCATATCCTTGGAAACCGATTCGGGCAGCCCGGATTCCACCGACACGGTGTTTCCGTCGAGGCGCACCTGCCTCGGCGCGTAGTTCGGGCCGATTTCCACGATCACCTCGGCACTGCCGGTCAGATGGTCCACGTCGACCTTCTGCCGGAGCAGCTCCTGGTCCAGACCGAGCGCCTGCATCGCTACGGCGGCGCCGACCCGGCCACGCAGGGTCCAGCCGTCCTCGCGGCGCACCACGGCCACCGGCTGCAGGGAGGTCAGCGCCGCCGGGAAGAACGACCTGACCGGGAACGAGCCCGGTCCGGGCCCGGCGGACGGCTTCACCGAGTCCATCTCCGTCCACCGGCCACGCAACGGCTTCGGCCAGCTCGGCATCGAGATGTATGCCCGGGAATTGACGGCAACGACGTCAGCGCCCAGCCGTTGCCAGCGCGGCATCTGCTCAAGCAGCTCCAGCGGCTGACTGGTGTACCTCAGCTTGATCGCCCAGGACCGGTCGGCCAGGTTGTAGGTCCCGTTCTCGGCCAAGGTGACCGACCCAGCACCATGGATACCGACCGTTCGCTGCTGAAAGGATCCGGTGTTGGCTTTCCGCAGAACGCTTTCCATCCGTTCATTGACGCCAGCCGGTGACGATGCGGCCACGTCGTCCGACCGCCCGCATCCGGACGAGATCAGGAGCGCCGCCAGAGCCACCCCGCCGGTGACGGTACGCCAGATTCGCATTCGGCTGAGACTAGTGGGCCGCCTGCGGACCGCTCGCCCCGGCCCGGTGGGCAGGCATTACGATCTGCACCCAAGATCAATCGAAAGGGTCTCAAGTGCGTCGCCGTCGGTTGATCGTGATCGTCTTTCTTGTCCTGGTGGTCCTCATCGCCGGTGGTGTCACCACAGATCGGGTGCTGCGCAATCACCGACTCGCTCAACAGCGGTCTGACTACGCCGCCGGGCTCGATGCCTCGCACCGGGCCGACTGTGCCCGGGCGCTCCCGTTACTGTCCGCCGCTCGTCAGGGCGGATCCACGAGGGTCAGGGCAGCGGCGGTGCAGGAACGCCACGTCTGCGAAAACCTGCAGCTGTTTCAGGCCCGGACGGCGGATCAGGTACCCACCGCGGCCCTGATCTCCTGGATCGGGTATCTGAGCAGCGGCCCACCGAAACCCTTTCAGGCGATCGCCGTCAAGGCGTCTCGAACGGTGGTGACGTCCGGACCGCTGAACAAGATCATGACGGCACCGCTCTGCCGTCAGCGGCTGGAACTGGCCCAGTACGGCATCCTCACAACCAAGCGCAGCGATCCGCTCGCTGCGGACTTCATGAGCGCCTGCGCCGCGGCCCAGGCCAAGAGCGACCCAACAGCAGCACTGCGGCTGTACACCACGCTGCGCACCGAGTACCCGAAGACCGCCGCGAAGCCCGCCGTCGTCAACGCCTTCGGGCGGCTGATCTCCAGCCGGCTGACCCCGGAGGGAGTGAAATCCGGTGCTCGGATCTTTGGTTACCCCCGCCCGCTCGGGGGCAAGACGCGACTGGTGGCGCGGAACGGTCAGGCCGCGACGTCACTGGAGATGATCCTGGCCGGGGCTGCCACCCGGACGATCAAAGTCAAGGCGTGCAAAGGCTGCGTGAAGGTCAGCACCGCCGCCCAAGGGCTGAGTCAATGCGACCGACCAGGATCGGACGAGAAGACGGTCACCCTCCCGGCCGGCAAGTACAGCTGGGCTCATGTGGACAAGAAATCCATGGAGAACCTCTGGGTCGAGCGATGGAATCTGAAGCCGAACTACCTCTACAACTACTGCTGGTGGTCAGAGGTTGACACCAACTGACCGCGACCAGAAACCATGACCAGCCCGACGACCTGACCACGCGATGTTCCCGTCACCTGCCCGTTGGCCACCGAAACCAAGATCAACAGCGGCAAATCCGGTAGCTACCGGGCAGGTGACGGGAACATCGCCATGCCCCGACCCAGGGCGAACAGGGCCTTGCGCGTCGGGTACAGCGTCAGGTGCAGCCATGGTTCACACCAACACGCACAAGTACCACGGCAATCGATTACCCGGCGGTCGAACCCGGGTTATGCGTGCCCGGATGACCGCTGCCGATTGCTGGTGGTCAGAGGTGGGCACCAGCTGATCAGATTTCCTCGCTCAACCCGCGCCGGGTACGACTGTTAGGCCAGCACCAGAATCCCGCCGGCCATCATCAGCAACTCGGCAGCGATCCAGGCCAGCAGCGTGGCAAGGGCGACCTTGGCCAGGATCTGGGCCAGGTTTCCTTCGAGACACAAGCTGTAGGTGACAAGGCCGGCTGTGAATCGCTGAACGTTCAGGCTCACAGTGAGCGGCTCTCCCAGGATGAGCCCGGACATCATGGGGATGTCCTTGGACGGCGAATAGGTGGTCCCCGGGACGTACGGAAGCCCGAGAGCGGCCATGAACGCGGCGATCTCGACCAGTTTTGTCATACCGGCTCCGACCCCGGACGGCGAGAGCGGTTTGATCTCGTAATAGTCCTTACGGACTCCGTCGTCACACATTAAGTCCGGCCGAGCGATCCCGGTGGCGGAGGCGACGGCCAGGGCGAGAGCCTTGGCTCCGGAACCGAGTCCGGGATTATGGGCGG
Source organism: Kineosporiaceae bacterium (assembly GCA_035474375.1). Lineage (GTDB taxonomy): Bacteria > Actinomycetota > Actinomycetes > Actinomycetales > Kineosporiaceae > JANNPJ01. Next base: position 5,736 of record DATINJ010000065.1, read on the forward strand.
TGAGGAAGTCCTTGTACTGCGTCGGATTAAAGTTGTCGACGAAGGTGGTGGCCGGGCTGCAGCCAAGGGTGGCGCAGTAGTCCTGCTCGATCAAGCGCTCGGCGATGGTGCCGAACCCGGAGCCGAACTGAGGATCGGTGAACGCCGCCGGTGGGAAGCACAGCCGCTGGCCCCCGCTGGTCGACAGGCTTGCCCCCGGCGTCATGGAGCCGGTTACCAGCGCGGCGGTCGTGATCGGAGTCTTGGTTTCGGCGGCACCGATCGGCCCTTCGGCCTCAACTGACGTCGAGCCGAGACTCTCGGCCTCCCGCTGGGCCGCGATCTTGGGCTCGATCCCGGCCGAAGCGACCCGTTCATCATCCGCACAGTCACAGGGCTGGTCACCGCAGCGTTGCACCACCGGGACAGCGCGCGGGCGGCTGGCCAAGGCGGCGCTAACGGCCGCGTTCCCGGCCGAGCGCTGCAGCGCGATAAGGCTCCGGGCATCGTGTGGCTTGCGGCCGGACCAGCCATCAACCGGACGGGATAGTGGGCGAGTCCTCGGTTCCTCGCGGCGCAGATATTCCTGGTGCACGCTCATCGATACCTCGCTCGTTCGGCTTCACGAGTCCGCCGCCAATAATCTTAACCACGGACGGCTCGGCACTACCCCGATTTCGGTCGGGCATTCTATGAAATTTCCGCTACTCGTCCCCACGGCCGGGCCGGGTTGGCCATTTCGTC
>DATINJ010000066.1:0-15731 GCA_035474375.1 Kineosporiaceae bacterium
CCCGCGGCAGTGCCGGACCGGACAGATTCGGCTGATGGATATTCGCCTCAACAGCCTGACGGAACGCCAGCAAGGTCTGGTGAGCCGCGCGCAATTGCAGACCTGCGGTGTCACTCGCGACGAACTGCGCTGGCGGCTCGGACGGATCTGGCGGTCGGTACACCCGGGAGTGGTAGCGACTTTCACCGGTTGTCTCAGCCCACATCAGCGATTGATCGCGGCACAGCTGTACGCCGGGCCGCACGCCTATCTGAGTTCCTGGACTGCGGCATCCTGGTACGGCGTCGAAACCGCCCGCGAACCGTCGATCATCCGGCTGACGGTTCCGGCCCATCTCACGGCCCGCCGCTCCGGCCTCGTACACGTGTCCCGTACCACCCGGGTCGACCAAGCTGTCCAGGAGCGCGGCCCGCTCCGCATCGGCTCGCGGGCACGTGCTGTGATCGATGCGGCCCGGGAGGTGAAGGGCGCACGGCGAGCGCAGGCCATCGTTATCGAAGCGGTTCAGCGTCGCATCGTTCCGGTAGAAGATCTGCGGCACGAACTCGAAGCAGGCCCTCGCCGCGGCAGTGGGCAGGTCCGTCGGGCGGTCTGGGCTGCCGAGGCGGGGGCCTGGTCAGTACCCGAGGCTGACCTGCTCGATCTCCTGGCCGAAAGCGAGATCCTGCCCGTGGCTTGGGGTAATCCCGCCTTGACCGCCGAGTCTGGGGAGCGGCTACCAACCCCGGACGCCTGGTTGGACGACGTCGGGCTTGCCGTCCAGGTCCACTCGCGAGCCTTCCATGCCCGGGACTCGGACTGGGAGGCGACAGTTAGCGGCGACAGCCTGCTCAGTGAGCACGGCGTCGTGGTCATCGGCGTGACCCCGACGAGCCTGACCACCAATCGTGACTCCGTGAGACATCGGGTAGAACGCGCCTATCTAGCCGTTCGGGACCGCTCTCGGCCTCGGGTCTACGCCGTTCCCCGGACCGAGTTGCGATCGAATCGATGAGCTGGGCCCGCCTCGGCCCCGGCCACTCGGCCCCGTCAACCCGTCACCCGCCACCCCGTCAACCCCGCCAACCCCACCACCCGTCAACCCGTCAACCCCGGCCACCCACGACCCGGCCACCCCGCCACCCTGCGCTGTTCGCCGACCCTCAGACCTCTGACCATGATCGCTGAAGGTTTGGCTGAAGTAGAGTGCGGGGCTATAGCGCGCATCCTATTTCAGCCAACCCTTCAGCGATCATGTCGCTCGGCCCTGACGGCTAGATCACCCGGTCGAGAGGATCAATCGGCACAGCTAGGGTCGCGGCGTGCCGATCTCCGTTGACCTGACCCAGTTGCCGACCCTGACCACCGAACACCTCAGGCTAGTTCCGTTGGGGCCGGAGCATTTCGAAGGCACCTGGGCCATGCTGCAGGAGCCAGAGGGGATGCGGCTGACCGGCACCCATGCGACCTTCTCGCCGGACGCTGTTCGCGGCGGGCTCCAGAGCCTGGCACTGAATCCCGACCGGGCCGACTGGGCGATCACGCTTGCCGAAACCGGCGACCACCTCGGCGAGGTCGTGCTTAACCAACTCGACCAGGACAACGCCTCGATGAACTTCCGGATCGTTCTGAGACATCCGACCGTGTTCGGGCGGGGGTACGGCACCGAAGCGACCCGAGCCGTCGTAGACCATGGGCTTGATGGGTTCGGCCTGCACCGGATCCAGCTGGAAGTGTTCAGCTTCAACCCCCGCGCCCGGCGGGTGTACGAGAAATCGGGTTTCGTTGCCGAGGGCAGCCGACGGGATGCTCTTCACTGGGACGGGCAATGGGTTGACGCCGTCACGATGGCCATCCTGTCGACCGACCCGCGTCCCTGGCGGGCCTGATCACTCGGCGGCTGACCATCCCCGCAGCGGCAAGATCCGCGCACCGTCGTCGAACCCGCCCGAGCCACCGCAGACGCCGGTATCCGGAAGGGTGAGCTCCACCCTGGCCGCGGCCGCGTCGTCACCGGCGAGCTTTGCCGCAATGCTGCGGACCTGCTCGTACCCGGTCATCGCCAGGAACGTCGGCGCCCGCCCGTAACTCTTCATCCCGACCAGGAACACGCCCGGCTCCGGATGCGCGAGTTCGGCTGCGCCGTGCGGGGACACGGTGCCGCAGGAGTGCACGTTCGGGTCGATCAACGGGGCCAGCTTCGTCGGGGCCTGCAGGACCGGATCCAGGTCCAGGCGCAGTTCCGACAGCCAGGACAGGTCCGGGCGGAACCCCGCCAGCACAATGACCTCATCCACGTCCTCGACCCGGGCTCCGACGCCAGCCCCAGCGTCGACGCCAGCATCAACGTCGGCCCCCGCCCCAGCGTCGACATCGTTCCCAGCCCTGGCATCCGCATCCGCATCCGCATCCGAGACCAGCGTGAGCAGATCGCTGTCGGTGCGCTCGACCTCGGTACAGCGGAACCCGCCAACCACCCGGATCCGCCCAGCCTGCACCGCGGCCTGCGCCCGCAGACCGAGCGCGCCGCGCGCGGGCAACTCGTCGTCACTGCCGCCGCCGAACGCGTTCCCCACTCCACCGCGGCGCAGCACCCAGCTCACCCGGGTACCCGGATGGGCCTCAGCGAACTCGGCCAGGACGACCAGGGCGGTCAAAGCGGAATGCCCACTTCCGGCGACCGCGACATGCTTGCCTGCATACCGGCCGATGAGGACGGGGTCGCCCAGGTCGGGCACCCGATAGACGATCCGGTCAGCCGCGCTCGCTTCGCCGATCGCGGGCAGCCCGTCACCTCCTAGCGGGTTCGGCTTGCCCCACGTCCCTGACGCATCGACCAGCGCCCGAGCGGTGATTCGCTGTTCAACGCCGTCAGCGCTCAGCACGTGCACGGTGAGTGGCTCGGTGTCCCGACCGGCGTCCACCACTCGGTCCCGACCGCGCCGCGCGACCCCCACCACCCGCGAGCCGAACCGGATCCGGCCACCGAGGGCCTCCGCCAGCGGCTTGAGGTACTGCTCGACCCACTCCGCCCCGGTGGGATACGCGTCGGCGGCCGGGTGCTGCCACCGGGTGCCGGCCAGTAGGCGACCGGCGGCCGGATCCACCAGCTCGGCCCACGGGGAGAACATTCGCACCTGCCCCCACTGCGCCACCGCAGCTCCCGCGCCCGGACCGGCCTCCAGCACCAACGGCTCCAGACCTCGCTCCAGAAGCTCGGCTGCAGTAGCCAAACCGGCAGGTCCGGCTCCGACGACAACGGTGGGCAACTCGCTCACGGAGACTCCTTCATCGATCCGAATCGATTGATCTAGCCGGAGAGTATCGACGTCCATCGATTGACGCAATCATCGATGGAGACCGATACTCGGCACGTGACGACACCAGCGACCGCCCAGGAAGCCGGCCCCCCAGCGAGCGTTGGCGGCTTGGCGACCGAGGACGCCCAGACTTACGCCGAGTGGTTCGCCTGTCTGGCCGAACCGACCCGAGTGCGCCTGCTGCACGCGGTTGCGACCTCGAACGGAGAGATCCCGGTCGGCGAATTGGCTGACCTACTGGGCATCAGCCAGTCGACCTGCTCCCACCACGTCCGCAAACTCGCCAACGTCGGCTTCGTCCTGCTGCGTAAGCAGCGCACCGCAACCCTGGTTTCGATCAACCACGCCTGTTGCATCGGCCTGCCACATGCCGCCGACGTCGTGATGGGCGTCCTCGCGCCCCGTCCCTGTTGCCCCGAAGACCTCCCTGCGGACGTCGCCCTGCGAGCCCTCGAAGAGCGCGACTGGACCGCTGTCCGGCGGATTTACAGCGAAGGCATTGCCACTGGCAACGCGACCTTCGAGACCGAAACCCCCACTCGCCGAACGCTCGAGGGCAAATGGCTGGCCGACCACCGCTGGGTCGCCGAAATTGACGGCGTCCTCGCCGGCTGGGCCGCTGTCACGGCGGTCTCGTCCCGCGAATGCTATGCCGGGGTCGGCGAGACCTCCGTCTACGTCGGCGAGGGTTTCCGAGGCCGAGGCGTCGGTAAAGCCCTGCTGCACCGCCAGGTCACCGCCGCTGACGCCGCCGGGCTCTGGACCCTGCAAACGTCGATCTTCCCCGAGAACCGGGCCAGCATCGGCCTGCACCACAGCGCGGGCTACCGCACGCTGGCCCTTCGCGAACGAATCGCCCAGCACCACGGCATCTGGCGGGACACCGTCCTGCTCGAACGCCGCAGCCCAACCGCGGGCTGACCGGCTTCCCGCGGCTGATCGCCGTCCGGACCATGATCGCTGAAGGGTTGGCTGAAATAGGATGCGGGGCTATAGCCCCCACCTCATTTCAGCCAACCCTTCAGCGATCATGCTAGACAGAGCGGCGGCCGGACAGCCGAGAGGCGGCTCGGTATCTCGGCAACTCAGCAGCGGCTAGACGATGATGCTCAGCAGCAGGACACCGATCAGGCCGCAGACCGAGATGATCGTTTCCATCACCGACCAGGTCTTGATCGTCTGCCCGACGGTGAGCCCCAGATACTCCTTCACCAGCCAGAATCCGGCGTCATTGACGTGCGAGAAGAACAGCGAGCCGGAGCCGATGGCGAGCACGAGAAGGGCCACGGTCGGCGAGCTCAGGTCGGCCGCGAGCGGTGCCACGATGCCGGCGGCGGTGATCGTCGCCACCGTGGCGGAACCCGTCGCCACCCGGATGCCAACCGCGACCAGCCAGCCCAGAATCAGCGGCGACAGGTTGGCGCCGTTGGCCGCGTCGGCGATCATCTGGCCGACCCCGGCGTCGATCAGTACCTGCTTGAATCCGCCGCCGGCCGCGACAATCAGCAGGATCCCCGCGATCGCCGGCAACGCTCCACCGACGGTGCCGGATACCTCTTCGCGGCTGAACCCGGCGGCGAAGCCGAGGGTGAACATCGCCACCACCAGACCGGCCAAGAGCGCGACCAGCGGAGCACCGATCACCTCGAGGGCGCTGCGGACGCCGTTGCCCTCGTCCATCGTCAGCTCACCGATGGCCCGCAACAGCATCAGCACGATCGGCAACAGGATGGTCAGCACCGAGGGCCAGAACGCCGGGCTGCGGCGAGCACCGGCGACCGCAGTCACCGAGCCACCCGCACCACCGGCGCGGCCTGCACTGTCGACCTCGGTCTCGTCCGCGTCGTCGGCCGAGGCTGCGGCGGCGTCCGGCGGGATCCCGGGCGACCCGCTCGCGGTCCCGCCTCCGACGCCGACAGTGGCCGGCTCGCGGGTCGGAATCAGCGAGTCCGGAGCCCGCGCGGTGACGTACTGCGAGATGAAGTTTCCGAACACCGGGCCGGCGATGATCACCGTCGGAATCGCGATGATCAACCCGAAGAGCAGGGTCAGGCCGAGATCGGCGTTCAGCGCGCCGATCGCGGCCAGCGGGCCCGGGTGCGGCGGCACCAGGCCGTGCAGGACGGAGAGCCCGGCCAGCGCCGGAATAGCGATCTTGAGCAGCGGGACGGTGGTGCGTCGCGACACCAGCAGCACCACCGGAATCAACAGCACCACGCCGACCTCGAAGAACAACGGCAGCCCGATCAGCGCCGCAACACCGGCCATCGCCCAGGGCAACCGGTGCGCCGAGACATTGTCGACGACGGTGGCAACGATGCGGTCGGCGCCGCCGGACTCCGCGAGTAAGCCGCCGATCATCGCGCCGACCGCAATCAACAGGCCGACTCCGCCGACCGTGGTGCCGACCCCGGTACTGAAGCTGGCGATCGTGTCCTCCGGTCCGAGGTTGGCCACCACACCGAGCACCAGGGCCCCGAAGACCAAGGACAGGAAGGGATGCACCTTGGCCACCGCGATCAACAGGATGACCACCGCGAACCCCAGCACTGCGGCGGTGGTCAACTGGACGTCGCCACTGGCCGGTTTGCTTTCGGCGGCCTGCCAGATCGCAAGTACTGCCGATGAGTCAGACAGATACACGATGTCTCTCCTTCAGTTCGGCAACTGCGGGTGTACTGCGGGCCGCCCGGCCTCGGGCGCAACGATGAGGTCGATCGGCAGCGAAGGCGCCAGCCGGCGCAGCGAAACGAACGTCGGCAGCAGCGCCTCGTACAGCTCCGAGAAGACCGGAAGCAGCCGGGCATACCGGGCCGCCGCGGCTGGCTCTGGGCGGACGACGTCCTCGATCTTCACCAGGTCCGCCGCCACCTCGACCGAGTCGATCAAGCCGAGCGCCTGCATGCCGAGCAGCGCGGCGCCGAAGCTCGATCCCTCATGCCCGGCCGGGAAATGGATCTCCATCCCGAGCGCGTCGGCGAGCATCTGCCGCCAGAGCGGGCTTCGGGCGAACCCGCCGGTCGCCCGTACCTGGCGGACTTCATTGCCCGCCGCCCGCATGGATTGCAGCACCAGGGCCAACTGCTGGCAGACCCCCTCCAACGCCGCCCGGATCAGATGCTCGCGACGATGCTCGTGGGTCAGCCCGATGTAGGCGCCGCGGGGCAGTGCACTCCAGTGCGGCGCCCGCTCGCTCAGCAGGTACGGCAGCATGATCAGCCCGCCGGAGCCGACCGGCGCAGTTGCCGCCAGCGCCAGCAAATCCTCCTCGGACTTGTCACCGAGGTCGGGGGCGAGCGCGTTCCCGGTCCATTGCAGGACGACGCCGCCGTTGTTGATCGCGCCTCCGACCACCCAGCGATCCTCGGTCAGGGCATAGCAGAACACCCCGCCGAGCGGGTCGACGGCCGGGCGCTCGACCATCACCCGCAGCGCACCGCTGGTCCCGATCGAGCAGGCGGCGACCCCGGGAGCGACCGCCCCGAGGCCGAGGTTGGCCAGCGGCCCGTCGCCGGCACCGACCACGACGGCGGTGCTCTGCGGCAGCCCGGTGGCTTCGGCGGCGGACGCCGTCAGCCGCAGCACGGTCGTGGTCGGGACGAGCTCAGGTAACTGCTCGGCGATGATCCCGGCCAGTTGCAGCGCTTGGGCATCCCAGGTCAGGGTCTCGATGTCCATCAGGCCGGTGCCGGAGCCGATGGAATGGTCCATCACCAGCGCTTCGCACATCCGCAGCAGCACGTATTCCTTGATCCCGACCCAGTGCCCGACCTGCTCGCAGAGCTTCGGTTCCTGCTCGTGGAACCAGATCAGCTTGGCCAGCGGGGCCATCGGATGTACCGGGGTTCCGGTCCGCCGATGCAGGGCCAACCCGTCGTGCGCGGCGCGCACCCGTTCGGCTTGCTGGCTGGCCCGGGAGTCGGCCCAGGTGACCGATCCGGTCAGCGGTCGGCCCAGTGGGTCCAGACCGATCAGGCTGTGCATCGCGGAACTGAAAGACAGGGCCGCGATCGGACCGGCCGAATCCGGCAGGTCTCGGGTGAGCTGTTTGACGGTGCCGAAGACGGCGGCGACGATCTCGTCCGGATCCTGCTCGGCTCGACCCGGGGCCGGCTCGTGCAACTCGTACCCGATCGAATGGGAGCCGAGTTCGTTACCGGCAGTGTCGAAAGCGACCGCCTTGGTACTGGTGGTGCCGATGTCGACGCCAATCACCACAGCGGATCGGGACGACGCGCGATCGTCGAGGGCGCGGGCTTCGGGCGCGCTGGTCGACGGGGCCGGACCGGGCTCGGATTCAGGGCACACGCTTGACGTTAAGCCGCCGCTGATCACGCCGCATGTTGGCCGACCGCTGGGACAGCAGGCATCTTCCGGGCAGATCGCTAATTAAGTGGAAACTGAGCTTCCGTTTGGATAACGTGGCGCGGTAACGGAGAACCACTTTCCACTTTCAGTTCCCGGGGATGCGATGTCGACCACCAACTCCAGCCCGAGCACCGCCTCGAGCTCCGAATCTTCTCTCGAACCCGGCTCGCCGACCGGGCCACCGGCTGGCGGCCCACCCGCCGCCGGCCCAGCTACCGGCGGGCCGTCCGCTCCGGAGGCGCTCGACCGCGGCCTCCTGCTGATCGCCATGTGTGTGGTACTCGGCGCGGTGATGTCGATCCTCGACGTGACTGTCGTCAACGTCGCCATCAACACGCTGGCCCGCGAGTTCGAAACCCCGCTCGCCACGATCCAGTGGGTCGCGACCGGCTACACCCTGGCGCTGGCCACGGTCATTCCGCTCACCGGTTGGGGCGCCGATCGATTCGGCACCAAGCGGCTGTACGTCACCTCGATCGTGCTGTTCGTCTCCGGCTCGGTGCTGTCGGGCCTGGCCTGGAATGCCGAGTCCCTCATCGGTTTCCGAATCCTGCAGGGCTTCGGCGGCGGCATGCTGATGCCGGCCGGCATGACGATCCTGACTCGGGCCGCAGGCCCGCAGCGGCTCGGCCGGGTGATGGCCGTGATGGGCGTGCCGATGCTGCTGGGCCCGATCTGCGGGCCCATCCTCGGCGGTTGGCTGGTGGACTCGTTCTCCTGGCGCTGGATCTTCTTCATCAACATCCCGATCGGCGTGGTCGCCTTGACCGCGTCACTGCGGATCCTGCCGAAGGACGTTCCTTCGCCCGGTCAGCGCCTGGACCTGCTCGGGCTGGTCCTGCTCTCCCCCAGCCTGGCCGCGATCATCTATGGTCTGGCCGAATCGAGCACGAACGGCGGTTTCAATCACGCCGAGGTACTGGTGCCGATCGGGCTCGGGGTGGTCCTACTGGGCTTCTGGTTCCGGCACACCCGTCGCACCAAGGACGCGCTGATCGACCTGAAGCTGTTCCGGAACAAGACCTTCGCGGCGTCCACGACCACGATGATGCTGATGATCATCTCGGTCTTCGGCGGGATGCTGCTGCTGCCGCTGTACCTGCAGGCGGTTCGCGGCGAGTCCGCGCTCAGCACCGGCCTGCTGCTGGCACCGCAGGGTCTCGGGGCAATGCTGGCAATGCCGATATCCGGCCTGCTGACCGACCGGACCGGCGTCGGCCGGATCGTCCCGTGCGGCCTGGCACTGGTCGGCCTGTCGTTCCTCGGGCTCACCCAGCTGACCTCGACCACGTCGTACACCTGGCTCAGCGTGCTGCTTTTCGTGCAGGGCGTCGGGATGGGCTTCACCATGATGCCGACCATGACCGGAGCCATGCAGACGTTGCGCCGGGCCAGCATTGCCCGAGCCAGCACCACGCTCAACATCATCCAGCAGGTCGGTGCCTCGATCGGGACCGCAGTGATGGTGGTCATCCTGACCGCCGCGATCAGCGCCCGGATCCCGGGCGCCGGTGGTGGCATCGGGGGTGCCCCGGCACCGGCCGACACTCCCCCGGCGGTACTGGCCGACCTGCAGGCCAAGATGGCCGAGTCGTTCGGCGAGACCTTCTGGTGGGCGCTCGGTCTGGTGCTGATCGCCTTCGTCGTGGCACTGGTCCTGCTGCCGAAGCAGAAACCGGAGCCGGTCGAGGACGACGACAGCGACGATCTGCCGGCCGCCATGATGATGGGTTAAAGTCATGACAAAGACCACTGCATGTTGTTGACGAGAATGGGCTGACCAGCAATGACGCTGGAACAGACGGAGAACCTCGGTCGCCCGCTACGAGCCGACGCGGAACGCAATCGCCGTCGCATCCTCGTGGCGGCGGCCGAGGTCTTTGCCAAGCGTGGCTTGGACGCCGGGTTGGACGAGATCGCTCGCCACGCGGGGGTCGGCACGGGAACCGTCTATCGCCGGTTCCCGGACAAGGCCATCCTCATCGATGCGCTGTTCGAAAGCCGGATCGACGCACTGTTCGAGGTCGCCGAGAAGGCGTTCGCGATGCCGGATGCCTGGGCCGGCCTGGTGTATTTCCTCGAGACGTCAATCGAGATGCAGCAGGCCGACCGAGGGCTGAAAGAGTTGCTGTTCGGCGAAGGGTGCGCACCGGGAGGCCCGGCCAAGGCCTCTCGGTTCGCCGCCAAGCTGAACACTCTGATCCCGATGATCTCCGCAATCGTGGACCGGGCGAAGGCAACCGGTCAGCTCCGGGCCGATATCGGCGCCACCGATCTGGCAGTGATCCAGTTCATGCTGCATGGGGTAGGCACCCTCACCGCCCCGGTCGAGCCGCAGCTGTGGCGACGGCAACTGGCGATCCTGCTGGACGGTTTACGCGCCGAGCGCGAAGCGGTCACGCCGCTGCCGCTGATGCCGCTCAGCGTCGATCAGCTTCGGGCCGTCTGCATGCCCCCCACCACCACGCAGGTGCACGCCCATCATCACCGCCGCCCGTGAGCCGTCCGGGTCGAGCGCTTCAGCCAGTAGCGCAGGTCGGCCAGTCCGCTACCAGCGATCGACGTGCAGGACGTCGTCCAGTGACGTCCGGGCAGCGGGCTTGAACGTGTCGCCGGTGTAGTAGGCGGTGGGGATGAGCAGGGCTTGTGCCACTCCGGCCGGCAGCCCGAGCAACTCGGCGACCTCAGCCTCGTACTTCAGATGCAACGTCGTCCACGCCGTACCCAAACCTCGGGAGCGAGCGGCAAGCATGTAGCTCCAGGCTGCGGGCAAGATCGAGCCCCACAAGCCGGACTGGTTGCCGGCGTCCAGGCCCTGCCGACCGGCCCGGATGCACGGGATCACCAAGACCGGCACCTCGGCCATGTGATCGCTGAGGTACTGGGTGGATTCGCGAATCCGGCCCATCGTCGCGGCGCGCTCCGGGTCCTCGATGCTAGTCAGCGACGGCGCAGCCGCCAGGTACTCCTCGCAGGCCCGCTGGTAGACCGCAGACACCGCCGCCCGCTGCTGCGGATCAGTGATCACCAGCCATTCCCAGCCTTGCGAGTTCGAGCCGCTCGGGGCCTGCAGAGCGATCTCCAGGCACTCCCGGATCAGCGACATCGGCACCGGCCGGGAGAGATCCAGCCGCTTGCGAACGGTCCGGGTGGTGGTGAGTACTTCGTCCACGGTGAGCGGCAGCGCAGTCATCCGGACAGGCTAGATGGCCTGTCGGCGAACAGCATCGGCGAATCGCGGTCGACCGCGGTCGATCGAATTTCGACGTCAACGTGTTTCCTTGATCACGGATGGTCAAACATGATCACGATTTTCCGTTCGAGGCCGCTTCTGACCGATTTCCGGGACAGCGAACCGACATACTCCGCCACGGCCCCAGAGTGGGGGCCGCAGGGGCGGACGGACGGAATGTGATGAGAAGAAGTGTGGCGGCCGTTGTCGCAGCCGGGTTGATCACCGGGAGCGCTGCCTTGATCTCGCCCGCGCAGGCCCTGCCCGACCAGGCACCGGGAGCAGTCGCCGGGGCCAAGGTCGCCACCGAGGCAGTAACGACCGGCGCTCTGACAGCAACCGGCGCGACCACGGTCGACCAAGCGGCGGCATTCACTCCTAAGCCGATTTCCTGGCACAACTGCGTCGGGAAAGCAGCGTTCCTGCGGAAGGCGAAGGCCAGCTGCGCCGAACTGAAGGTGCCCCGGGACTGGTCGGACCCGAACGGTACGACAATCAAGCTTTGGATAGCGCGAGTCAAGCACACGGTGCCCGCCAAGAAGTACCAGGGCGTCATGCTGACCAGCGCGCCCGACCCAGGAGCCTCTGGGCTTTGGTTGACCTCGCCAGCGTTCACCAATTCATTCCCGGCGAAGGTCACCAACGCGTACGACTGGATCGGCTATGCCGGCCGGGGTATCGGCACCAGCCGCACGCCGGCGTTGCACTGTGACTCCCACGGGTTCGGCGCGGGAAAGAACCGGCCGGACTACCGGATGACGACCGCGGCCCAAGAGAAGGTCTGGCGCGACAAGGGGAAGGCGTACGCGAAGGACTGCGATCGGAAAACCGGCCCGCTGCTCGATCACATGAAGACCCGGGACACGGTCAACGACCTGGAAACGCTGCGCAAAGCCCTGGGCGTGAACAAGATCAACTTCTACGGGTTCTCGTACGGCGGCTATGTAGGTGAGGTGTACAGCACGCTGCACCCCACTCGGATTCGCCGGATGGTGCTCGACTCCCCCCTTGATCCGGCCCGGCTGGGCTGGCAGCACGTCCTGGACCAGAACCTCTCGATGGAGACGTCGATCAAGGTCTTCTTCACCTGGATGGCCAAGCACGATGCGTCGTACCACTTCGGCAACACCGAGGCGAAGGTGGAGGCGCGCTACTACGAGGAACTGAACGCGCTGGACGTCAAGGCTGCGCCGGGCGGGGTCGGCTCGGACGAGTTGAACGACGTCTTCCTCGCCGCGGTCTACAACGCAACCAATTACCCCTATGTTGCCGGTGCCTTCGCGGACTGGGTGAACGATGGCGACTCAGCGCAGCTGAAAGACCTGTACAAATTCTGGTACGGGCCGAGCCTGCGCGTGGACAGGTTCGACGCCGTCCATTTCGCCACCTACTGCACGGGGATTGCCTGGCCGGCGGAATGGACCACCTGGCGCGCGGACAGTGCGACGGCGTACGCCGCGGCCCCGTTCGCGACGTATAGCAATACAGTCTCCTTCCTGCCCTGCCACTACTGGGCCCAGGAACCCGGCACGCCGGTGTCCGTCAATGGGGCGAAGGTGCCAGCTGCCCTGCTGGTCAACGAAACCCTGAACGGCGAATCCCGATACGCCGATTCGCTCGCCGTCCGGGCCCTGTTCCCCCAATCCCGGTTGGTCGAAGGTGTTGGCGGAACTCTGGCGAACAGTTCAATGTTCGCCGGGACCTGCATCGACAAAGCCGTCGCCCGCTATCTGTTGAACGGCACGCTGCCGGCCCGCTCGGCCGGGACGACGTCGGACCAGAAGTGCAAGCCCTACCCGGCCCCGAAGCCGCTGACCGCCAGTGCGGCGGCCGCCGTGAGCGTTCCAGCCAGCCTTCCGGCCAACGCTGCCGGGCGACCATTCGCGGTTCCGGACGCGCGCTAAAGCTCATCGTCGCGCCGATGCCCTCCTAGGGCATCGGCGTGCCCTCATCCCTCCGACGAATCCCGGATGACGGCGTCCGGAAAGATCTCCTCGATGCAGCAGATCGGCGTCGACCCCAAGATCAACCGGTACCCACGGGACACCCCGGAACCACCTGAGGTCAGTCGATCCGGGTCGCTGAGGCCGACCATCGGCGACCGGCCGTACCAGAGCAGCTCCCGGCGGGTCTCGATCCTCAATTGGCCGAACGCGGCGCCAAGCCCTTTGTCGCAGCTCGCCAGCACCTCGAGAAAGCCCGCTGGAAGCCGCTCGACAAGCAGGTGCACCTCGCACTGCACGAGCAACCGGCCGGTGATCCGGTGCCGCAGCATGGTGCTGCGCCGAACCGCTGGGGTACCCGGGGCGGCGTGCAACCACCCCGCGTACTCCGGCTCCAGCAGCACGTCGTCCTGGCCGATGACATCCGCCGTGATCGGAGCGAGCTGGTAGGCCTCCAGAGCAGTGGTGAGCGTGCCGTCATGGATCAGCAGCAACCGCAGTTCCACCGGCAACGAGGCGAAGTCGACATCCGTCAGCCGACTGGGCCGTTCGGTCTGCGCCAACCAGCGTGGCCCGACCACCTCGCTGAGCATGGCTGCGCTCAGCCGCCGGGAACCGGATGAATCGGGTGAACCGAGGAAATCGACTGCGCCGGGCACGGTGCTCCTGATCATTGGCTGGCGATTGGCGTTCTCACCGACCCCCAGCGGCGACTTCACGGTAGAGGCTGTTGATCAGTGAGGCGGTGCTGATTGCCGAATTGACACCCATCGCCGTGCCGATCAGGGCACGCCACTGTGGCTCCCGACGGTCGTACCGCCAAATGGAGGTAATGGCAGCATTAAATCCGCGAATACCACTGTGTTGGAGCCGCTTAGACAACGATCATGTGATCGCACGTGCTTCGTCATCAGCTTGCCCACGGAGGAGCCCGCAATGACCGCCGCCCTAATCAGGACGACGACGCTCCACCCGGTGACACCGCTGACCGCTCGCAGCCACCAAGACGGGGTGATCGACCGGTTTCGGCAGGTGCTGCGGGCCCAGCCCGATGCCGTGGCCGTCACCGACGCCACCCGGGAGCTGACGTTCGCCCAGGTGGCTGTCGAAGCGGCCGGTGTGCTGTCGACCCTCCGCGCCGCGGTCGGCCCAACCTCAGAACCCGTTGCGCTGCTGCACAGCCATGACGCGGGTGCTGTCTGTGCCCTGCTGGCCATCCTCGGATCCGGGCACCCGGTGCTCGTCCTCGATCCGAGGACGCCGGTTCCCCGACTGAAGGTGCTGCTGGAGCGGGTCAACGTCCGGTTCTGCGTCACCGACGCGACGCACGCCGCGACCGCCGCGACCCTGGTGCCGAATCTGGTCCGGACGCCGTCCCCACCGAGGCACCCGGTCGGATCCGTGCTGCCGGACGACACTGAGGCGCTCTGGCTGGCGCCCCCGGATCCGGACTCGGCCGCCGTGATCGCCTTCACCTCAGGTTCCACCGGCCGACCCAAGGTGGTAGTCAACGATCACCGGATGCTGGTCCGGGATGCCTGGACCAACTCGTACGCCACCGGGTGCTACGACGGCGACGACGTGATCGCGCACACCCTGCCGATGGCCTTCCACGCCGGCCTGATGGTCACCGTCGCCGGGCTGATGGTGGGTTGCACGATGAAGCTCTACGACGTTCGCGGCTCCGGAATCGCAGGGCTGGCCGGCTGGATCGAACGCGAGCAGGCCACGGTGATGCACACCAGCCCGGCGATCCTGCGGGCCTTCGTGACGAGCGGGCCGACCAAGGCGCAGTTACGTTCGCTGAGCTCGCTGACGATCGCCGGCGAGGCCGCCTACAGCCGGGACGTCGAGCCCTTGCGGCGGCTGCTGCCCGCCGGCTGCACAATCCGAAACCGTTACGGCTCCTCGGAAACCGGCTTGATCGCGGAGTTCGCGATCACCGCCGGGCAGAGCCTGACGGCCGGCGCGCTGCCGACCGGTTTCGCCGTCGGCGACACGGTGCTGGGGCTGGTCGACGCCGACGGCCAACCGGTGCGGGCTGGCGAGTCCGGCACCGTCACGGTGACCGCTCCGCGGGTCGCCCTCGGATATTGGGGCGACTCGGTTGCCACCGCAACCGCCTTCGCCGACCTTCCGGACGGCACCCGAACCTATGTCAGCAGCGATCTCGGCCGATTCGACGCCGAGGGCCGGCTGCACCTGCTCGGCCGCAGCGATCACAGTGTGAAGGTCCGTGGGTATCTGGTTGAGCCGGGCGAGGTGGACGCCGCGCTGTTCGAGTTGGACGACGTCCGGGAAGCGATCGTGGTGGGTGTGACCCGCCCCGGTAGCGGCCGAACCAGCCTGGTCGCCTACGTCGTTTCCAGCGCGGAACGTCATAGCGCCGTGGACATCCGGGCGGCGCTGAGCCTTCGACTGCCCGGCTACATGGTGCCGGAGACGGTCGTCTTTCTCAGCGCTCTACCCCGCACCGACCGGGGAAAGCTGGATCGCTCGGCGTTGCCCGAGCCGCCGTCCCCGACCGCAGGCTCAAGCGGTCAGGAACTGACCGACTGGGAGGTGGTGGTCCAGCACGCCTGGCGCCGGGCGCTGGCGTTGCCCGATGTCGGCCTGGAAGACGACTTCTTCGAACTGGGCGGCGATTCCCTGGCGGCGCAGTCCTTGATGTCGCTGATGGTGTCCGAACTCGGCGTCTCCCCCGATGAGGCAACCTCCTCGGCGCTGGCTCAGGCTCCCACCCTGGGCCAGTTCGCCCGACAGCTCCGTCGCAAGCCGGACCCCGAGAACGAGACCCTGATCCCGTTGCGGACCACCGGTTCACTGCCGCCGCTCTTCATTGCAGCCGGCGGTGGCGGCCTCGGGGTGACCTTCGTGCCAATGGCCCGC
>DATINJ010000067.1:0-10708 GCA_035474375.1 Kineosporiaceae bacterium
AGAAGGCCAAGAACTCCAGCGCCACAGGGAGATTCGCACCAGATTGATGAGCCCGCGCGCGGCTGACGGCGCGTGCCGCGAGCTGGTGACTGCGGACCTCGTCTCCGAGCGAGATCGCCGCCATCGTGGCCAGGGTCAGCGCCGACGGGTCGTCGCAGCGTGGCGCGAGCTCGACCACCGTGCGCAGTGGCCCGGCGGCCCGGCGATGCTCGCCGAGGAACAACGCCGAGAAACCGTTGAACTGCTCGAACATCAGCCTGGCCAGCGTTTCTTCGGAATCCTGAACCTGGTCCAGCCGACCGACCCGGCGGGCCACCGAAAGGAATCGGGCGTGGTCGCCGGCCAGCATGTACATCTCGCTGGCCCGCAGCAACGCGGTCACGGCGGGGCCACGGTGCGGTCCGGACAACCCGTCGGCGACCAAGCTCAGATCGGCGTCGGCCCGTTCCGCCGTCCCGCTCCGTAATTCGATCTCGCCGGAGAGCAGGTCGACAGAGGTGCGTAGTTCCACCGTGGTACCCAGGCCGCGAGCGCGGCCGAGCAACTGCCTGGCACGGCGGACGTCACCACCGAGCCAGGCTGCCCGAGCCGCGTCGGCCAGCCGTTGCGCGGCGCGGCCCGGCGTTCTGGTCAATTCTGCCGCCCGCTCCAGGCAGCGCGATGCTCCGGCCAGATCGCCGTCCTTGGTCGTGCTCGTCCAGTCACCGTCCGATCCGGTCACCTCGTGGGCCAGGGCGTGCAGTTCGTCCGCGAGATCCTCGGCGCTCTCGCCGTCGTCGACCGACCAGGCCAATGCCCGGTGCCAGGCTCGATCCAGCCGGTGCGCGTCGTGATCCAGCACCTCGGCGAGGACCCGATGAGTGGCGAGCCGCTCGGCCACCCCGGCATCGCGATAGCTGGACTCGCGCAGCAACCGATCGGTGATCTGCACCTGCTCCGATTCGACGCTGAGCAGGTTGGAACCGATAGCCAGATCGATGTCCGCGGCGTCCAAGCCGGCTCGGGCGGACGCCCGGACCAGGGTGTCGAGGTCGAGTGGCTGTTGGGCAGCAACGATCAACAGGACGCGCCGGGCCGGGGTCGTCATCCGGGCCAGCAGTCGGCGGTGGTGTGCTCGCAGCAGGCCATCGGCGGGTAGCCCGGCGGGTAGCGGTTCGGCGCCACGCAACTGGGCTCCGGTGAGCGCCCCGGCCATTTCCGACAGGGCCAGCGGATTACCCTGAGCTTGATCACTGAGCACCGGCAGCACGTCGTCCGACACCTCGGCCGCATCGCGATCCGCGAGCAGGCCGGACAGCAATTCGGTGCTGGCGGACTGGCTGAGCGGCGGCAAGGTGATCGCCGGTAACCCGGCCAGTGGATCATCGATGGTGAGCGGCGCTGCCGTGGCAATCAGCAGCAGGATCGGCTCCCGGCCCAGGCGCCGGGCGGCGAAGCCGAGCAGGGCGACCGAGAACGGATCCAGTTCGTCGGCGTCGTCGATCACGCAGATCAGCGGGGCCCTGGCGGAGGCTCGGACCAGCAGGTCGAGGACCTCGAGCCCACGCGCGAAACGTTGCGGGGGCGGCAAGATCGGTGACGTCGAGGCCGGCAGCGGCGGCGGGATCGGCGGGGACGGCGGGATCGGCGGGACCAGCAGGGACGGCGGGACCAGCAGCGACGGCGCGCCGGGGGAGGCCGACGTGCTCAGCCTGGCCTGCAGTTCCCCAATCAGCCGGTGTAGCCCGGCGCCGGGGAGGGCGGCCTCGGCGAGGACCCCGCCGACCCAGATCGAGCGCACTGCCGGGCTGGCCTCCAACCCGGCCTCGAGTAATCGAGTGCGCCCGCTGCCGTGCGGGCCGCGCAGCACCAGGCCGCCGCCGCGACCAGCGAGCGCCGCCCGGATCGCGGCGGTGACACTGGCTAGTTCGCGATCTCGACCGACTAGTCGAGGCAGCGTGGGATCGTCGGCGAGCGTGTCATCTTCGACCATCCGACCAGTGTTACCGCCGAGTAGCCTGCTTGGGAAGGGCCGATAACGCGCGATGGCGGCCAGGACTGGCGATTCTACCGACGCGGAATACGTTGACCGGTACACAGACTTCGATCCTCCCCACCACCGCTGATGATGAAGGGAGTGGGCATGCTCGCCGTCCGGGACGTCAGTGTCAGGTTCGGCGGATTGCAGGCCCTGACGGACGTGCGGCTCGATGTCCGGCCGGGTGAGGTGCTCGGGCTGATCGGTCCGAACGGTGCCGGAAAGACGACCCTGTTCAACGTGATCTGCGGCTTCGTCCGACCGCAGGTGGGCACCGTGAACTGGCAGGGCCGGAACCTGGCCAGGGTTCGACCGCAGCACCTGACCAGGCTCGGAATCGCTCGCACGGTTCAGGGCCTCGGGTTGTTCGCCCATCTCAGCGTGCTGGAGAACGTGATCGTCGGCGCGGATCGGCATGCGGTCGCCGGCTTCACCTCGGCGCTGCTGGGGCTACCGCGATCGACTCGGGACGAACGATCGCTGCGCCAGCGGGCGCGCAGCATCCTGGCTGAACTCGGGATCGAGGACGTCGCCGATCGAGAGCCCGGAACGTTGCCGTACCCGGTCCAGAAACGGGTCGCGTTGGCCCGAGCGCTGGCCGCGGAGCCGCAACTGTTGCTGCTGGACGAGCCCGCCGCCGGGCTGTCCGAAGCGGATCTGGCCGAACTTGCCACCCTGATCCGGGCGCTCCGCGGCACGATGGCGGTGATGCTGGTGGAGCACCACATGGATCTGGTGATGGGGGTCTGCGACCGGATCGTCGTCCTGGATTTCGGCCGAGTGATCGCCACCGGAACGCCGGCCCAGGTCCGCGCGGATCCGGCCGTGCTGGATGCCTATCTCGGCGGCCCGGTATCCGATTCACCGGATCCGGCAGGCCGCCGATGAGCCTGCTCAGCGTTCGCGATCTGAGTGTGGGCTACGGCCCGGTGCGCGCCCTCGCCGGGGTGAATCTCGAGCTCGCCGAGGGGGCGATCACCGCTGTCCTGGGAGCGAACGGGGCCGGCAAGACCACCTTGCTACGGACGGTCAACGGCCTGTTGCGGCCGAGCTCCGGATCCGTCCGGCTGGCCGGTCGAGAGATCACCACGCTGCCGGTGGAGGACGTCGTCCGCCACGGCGTCGCCCACGTCCCCGAGGGGCGCGGTGTGATCACCGAACTCACCGTGGCGGAGAATCTCCGGCTCGGCGGGTTGTGGCGGCGCGACCCCGCTGACCTGCGGGTTGCCATGCGCGAGGTGTATCAGCTGTTCGAGCCGCTGGCGCTGAGTCGAGACCGGCCGGCCGGCACCCTTTCCGGCGGGGAACGACAGATGCTGGCGCTCGGGCGAGCGCTGGTCAGCCGGCCTCGGCTACTGATGCTGGACGAACCCTCGCTCGGGCTGGCGTCCCGGATCACCACCGAGCTGATGACCGTCGTCCGTCGGTTGCGAGCCGAGCTGGGGATGACGGTCCTGCTGGTGGAACAGAACGCACGCAGCGCTTTGTCGATCGCGGACCAGGCGGTCGTGCTGAACGTCGGTCGGGTTGTCGCCGACCAGCCTGCCGCCGTGCTGGCGGCCGATGACACTCTCCGCCACAGCTATCTCGGCTTCTGATCCCGGGTTTGAAGGAGGTCCTGCCGTGCTCCGATTTCTCAACCTCACCCTCGGAGGGATCGGAACCGGCGCGGTCTACGCCGCGGTGGCGCTGGCCCTGGTGCTGATCTGGCGTTCGACCCGGATCGTCAACTTCGCTCAGGGCGGGATGATGATGATCTCCACCTTCGTTGCCTGGTCGGTGATCGGCCGGACCGGCTCGTTCTGGCTCGGCCTCGCCGCAGCCCTGCTCGCCGGACTGATCCTGGGCGCCGTGGTGGAACGGCTGGTGATCCGACCGGTGGAAAGCGCGCCGGCCTTGAACGCCGTGATCGTCACCCTTGGCCTGCTGGTCTTCCTGCAAGCCTTGGCCGGGATCATCTGGGGTGGCGAACCGCGATCGTTTCCCCCGGCTTTCGGGATCGTCGGGTTCAAGATCGGCGACACCCGGCTGCTGTTCAGCCCTTCCGATCTGTTCGCCGTCCTCGCCGTCCTCGGGTTAATGATCTTGCTGGGATTGCTCTTTCAGCGCACCTCGATCGGTCTGCAGATGCGCGCTGCGGCTTTCGCGCCGGAGATCTCTCGGGTGCTCGGCGTCCGGGTAGGGCGGACCCTGACCCTCGGCTGGGCGCTCGCCGCACTGGTCGGAGCGCTGGCCGGGGTCCTGGTGGCTCCGGCCAGCTTCGTCTCGCCGAACGCGTTCGACGAGATCCTGGTGTTCGGGTTCACCGCGGCCGTGCTCGGTGGCTTGGACTCGCCGCCGGGTGCTGTCGTCGGCGGTCTCATCCTCGGGTTGCTGCTGTCGTATCTGGCCGGTTACGCCGGATCGGACGTCGTCACGCTCGGCGCGCTGGCGATCCTGGTCGCCGTCCTGCTGATCCGCCCGAACGGTCTGTTCGCCAGGCCTGCGGGGCGGCGGATATGACGTCACACCGGCTGAACTCGACGCTGCTGCGACATCTCCTTCTCGGCTCGATCGCCGTTGCCGCGGTGCTGCTGTTGAGCACGGTGCTGGACCCGTACCGCAACCTGCAACTGACAAACGTGGCGTACCTGGTCTGCGCGGCTGCCGGGTTGAGCCTGCTCACCGGGTTGTCCGGGCAGATCTCGCTCGGCCAAGGGGCGCTGATGGCGGTCGGTGCCTATCTGACCGCTCTGATGCTGGCCGACGGTGACAGCGGGATCCCGCTGCCCGTGGTGCTCCTCGCCGCCACGATCGGGACCGCGCTGGTCGGCGTCCTGGTCGGTGCTGCGGCCGCTCGACTGCGTGGGCCCTATCTGGCCGGTGCCACCCTCGCCTTCGCGATCGGCCTGCCCGCGCTGGCCGATTACCGCGGCCTGGCCGCCACACTCGGCGGCCAGAACGGGCTGGTGGTGTTCTCTCCCGGGCCACCGCCCGGCTTCACCGACGTGCCGTTCGATCGGTGGCAACTCGCCGTCTCGACGATCGCTGCGGTGATCACCCTGATCCTGCTGGCCAATCTGATGCACAGCCGGTTCGGCCGGTCCTGGCGGGCGCTGCGGGACGACGAGGTGGCCGCGCAACTGGCTGGGCTCCCGGTGGCCCGGCTGCAGGTCACCGCCTTCGTCGTGAGTGCTGCCTGCGCGGGTCTCGGTGGGGCCCTGCTGGCCTTCGCCACCGGGCTCGCCGCGCCGGGCGCCTTCGGGTTGTCGCTGTCGCTACAACTGCTCGCGGTCGTGGTGCTGGGCGGGCTGGGAACCATTCCGGGGGCGGTCTACGGCTCGTTCCTGCTGGTTTTCCTGCCCACCTGGTCGGCGTCCCTGGCCACCCGGCTGGACTTGTCCCGGGACGTCTACGCCAATCTTCCGCTCGCGATCTACGGCGCCGTCCTGGTGTTCGTGATGCTGGTTTTTCCAGCCGGCTTGCAGGGTGGCATTAGCCGGTTGGTGAACAAGATGCGCTGATATGTAACACATTTCGAGTCACGGGAGGCGGTCGACGATGACCGAGAGTCGGGTTCTGCGAAGCGCGGTGGCGGCCCTGGCGGCGGCAGCGGTACTCACCGCAGCCGCTTGCGGCGGATCGGAGGGTGGTTCGGGAGGTGGCGCGGATCAGTCAGCCGGTGATTCCACCGGGGTCACCGCCACCTCGGTGAAGATCGGCAGTCACTATCCGCTGACCGGCCGGGCGGCGCCTGGCTACAGCAAGATCGGCCCAGCGGCCAAGGCCTTCTTCGACTACGTCAACGACAACGGCGGAGTGAACGGTCGCAAGATTGACTTCGTGTATCGGGACGATGCCTACAACCCGGCGCAGACGGTTCAGGTCGTGCGTCAATTAGTCCTCCAGGACAAGGTTTTCGCGCTCGTTGGTGGGCTCGGGACGCCGACCCACACGAAGGTCGTCGACTGGCTCAACCAGTCCAAGGTGCCGGACCTCTTCGTCGCCTCCGGATGCCAGTGCTGGGACCAGCCCGACAAACACCCATACACCTACGGCTGGCAGCCCGACTACTACCGGGAAGGCAAGATTCTCGGCAAGTACCTCGCGGAGAAATTCGCCGGGAAGAAAATTGCCTACTTTTTCCAGAACGACGACTTCGGCAAGGACGGCGTCCGCGGCCTGGATCAGTTCATCGACAAGAATCAGGTGGTCACCCGGCAGGCCTACCAACCTGGAAACACCGACATCGGCCCGCAATTGACGGCGATCGCGCAGGCCAAAGCCGATGTGGTGGTGTCGTTCACAATCCCGGCGTACTCGGCGTTGCTGAAACTCGGGACGCTCAAACTGGGGATCGCACCGCAATTAGTGATCTCGAATGTCGGGTCCGACCCGGTGACGCTCTCCGGGTTGCTGGAGGCTTTCGCCAAGCAGGGCGGTTCGGAAGTGAAGGGGAGCCAGCTGATCGAAGGCATCATTTCGGACGCCTACCTGCCGGCCTACCTGGGCCCGGAGGCGGCGTCCAACAGTTGGGTGGCGCTCTTTAAGAAGGTGCACGAGAAGTACTTGGCGAAGACCGTTTTCGACGGCAATACGGAATACGGGATGGCGCAGGCGTATACCTTCGTTCAGGTTCTGCAGCGAGCCGGGAAGAATCCGACCCGAGAGAGCCTGCTGAAGGCGCTGGACGCCGGTGGCCTGACCGGTCCGACCACGACGCCGTTCGGCTTCAGTGCCGACTCGCACAGCGGCGTGACCGGCGTCCAGATCGTGAAGATCACCAAAGGCGTTCCGGTGCCCGACGGCCCGCCATCCACCACGGACGCCGCGACCGGCGCGGTGACCCCATTCACCGGCACCCCCGTCGAGGCCCCCGCCAACGGCATCCCACCCGTGTGAAAACCATCCCGTGATCATGCGCGGTTGCCCACCTGTGGCTCGCGATCATGCACGCTTGCCCACCTGTGGCCCGTGATCATGCACGGTTGCCCACCTCAAAGCGGGTAATCGTGCATGATCACCGCAAAATTTGGCAGGGCCGAAGCCGGCAGCGTCAGGCGCTGGGTAAAGCCACGCACACTTCGCGGTCGCGGACGGAGGTGATCCGGGGGGATCAGCCGAAGCGGCCGGAGATGTAGTCCTCGGTGGCCTTCTCGCTCGGGTTACTGAAGATCTTGGTGGTGTCGTTCAGTTCGATCAGGCGGCCGGGCTTGCCGGTGGCGGCGAGGTTGAAGAACGCGGTCTGGTCGCTGACCCGGGCGGCCTGCTGCATGTTGTGCGTGACGATCACGATGGTGAACTCGGACTTGAGGTCGTTGATCAAGTCCTCGATCGCCATCGTGGAGATCGGGTCGAGCGCTGAGCAGGGCTCATCCATCAGCAGAACCTGGGGCTGGACGGCGATCGCCCGCGCGATGCAGAGCCGCTGCTGCTGGCCACCGGAGAGGCCGGCGCCGGGCTTGTTCAGCCGGTCCTTGACCTCGTTCCACAGGTTGGCCCCGCGTAGCGAGTGCTCCACCCGCTCGGCCAGGAGCTTCTTGTTCCGCTCGCCGTTCAGCCGCATGCCGGCCGCGACGTTGTCGAAGATGGTCATGGTCGGGAACGGGTTCGGGCGCTGGAAGACCATGCCGACGGTCCGGCGCACGGCTACCGGGTCGACGTCCTTGGCGTAGAGGTCGCGGCCGTTCAGCGCCACGCTGCCCTCGACCCGGCCGCCGGCGATCACCTCGTGCATCCGGTTCAGGGTGCGCAGGAAGGTGGACTTGCCGCAGCCGGAGGGGCCGATGAAGGCGGTGACGGTGCGCGGCTCCACAGACATCGAAACGTCCTCGACTGCCTTGAACGAACCATAAAAGACGTTCAGATCCTTGACGTCGATGCGCTGAGCCATCGGGTGGTCCTCTCTCGGAGCGAGATTACTTGGAGACCTTGCTGAGCCGGGCGATCAGGCGACCGGCGATGTTCAGCAACATCACCAGGATGATCAGGGTCAGGGCCGCGGCCCAGACTCGGTTGACCGCTGGATCGACCGCTTCGCTGCGGTCCTGGTTGATCATCGTTGGCAGGGCAGCCATGAAGCCGCTGAAGAGATCGGTGTTGATGGACTTCGAGTACGGGCCGAGCACCAGCAGCGGCGCGGTCTCGCCCATCACTCGGGCCAGGCCGAGCAGGATGCCGGTGATGATGCCGCTGAAAGCCGTCGGCAGGACGATCCGGCTGATCGTCTTGTACTTCGGCACGCCGAGCGCATACGACGCCTCCCGCAACTCGTTCGGCACCAGCTTCAGCATCTCCTCGGTGGAGCGGACGACCACCGGGATCATCAGCAGCACCAGGGAGAGCGAGACCGCGAAGCCGATCCGATCCTGTTTCAGGGTGGTGACCCAGACCGCGAAGATGAACAGCGCAGCGACGATCGACGGAATTCCGGTCAGGATGTCGACCATGAAGCTGACCACCCGGGCGAACCGGCCACGACCGTACTCAACCAGGTAAATCGCGGTGAAGACAGCAATTGGGACGGCGATCACCGCGCACACCACGGCCTGCAGCAGGGTGCCGATGATGGCGTGGTAGGCGCCGCCGCCGACCTCGCGGTTGGTGATGCCACGCTGCGAGTTCAACCACCAGTGCGAGTCGAGCAGCAGGTTGCCGCCCTTGGCCAGCACGGTCCCGAGGATCCAGATCAGCGGGATGACGGCGATCAAGAACGCCAGCCACATCACCACGGTCGCGATCACGTTCTTGATCTCGCGGCTGCGGGCCGGCCGGTCCATCGGCGAAGCGGGAGGGGTCTCCGGTCGCACGTCCTGCGTCACGGTGCTCACTCTATGAAGGCCTTCCTGCGTTCAATGATGATCCGGGCGGCGGCATTGACCACGAACGTCAGGATGAACAGCACCAGGCCGGCCGCGATGAAGGCGCCCGCCTTGGTCGGCGTGTCGAATTCGGCCGCGTTGTTCGCGATCTTGGAGGCGAAGGTCTCGCCACCGGAGAACAGCGAGAACCGGAACAGGCCCGGGTTGGTACTGACGATGATGGTGACGGCGATGGTCTCGCCGAGCGCCCGGCCGAGGCCGAGCATGGCGGCCGAGATGACGCCCCCGGTGCCGAACGGCAGCACGGCGGTGCGGATCATCTCCCACTTGGTGGCGCCGAGCGCGAGCGCGCCCTCCTTGTGCGTCAGCGGCGTCTGGTCGAACACCTCGCGGCTGAGCGCCGTGACGATCGGCAGGATCATGATCGCCAGTACCACCGAGGCGAGGAAGACCGTGCCGGTGTTGGCCGGCGGAGCGAAGAACGGGATCCAGCCGAAGTAGTCGCCGATGAAGGTCTGCACCGGATCCACATATGGCTGGAGGACCTTGACGCCCCAGAGCCCGTAGATGATCGACGGCACCGCGGCGAGCAGGTCAACTAGGTAGCCGAAGGGAGTGGCGAGCCGCTTCGGGGCGTACTGAGTGAGGAACAGGGCGACGGCGATCGCGATCGGAACGGCGATCAGCATCGCCATGATCGAGGAGGCAACCGTCACGTAGAGCAGATCCGGGATGCCGAATCGCAGGTCTCCGGGAGTGAGGTCCCAGACCCGGTCGGTGAGGAAGTTGGCCTGATTGTCCAGCAGAGCCGGAACCGCCTGGCTGAGCAGGAAGACCGCGATCAACACAATCAGGATGACGACGAAGGCGCCGGACCCGGTCGCCAGACCACTGAAGATCCGATCCCCGAGCCGCCCGGTCGAGGCGTCGTCGCCGGACGGTTCGACGTCAAGTTCTGATCGTCCGGTAATGGAGGACATCGATGGATCCTCGGGCTAGAGAGCGGGTTGGATCAGACTGTTCAATCGGACGGCGGTGGCTCTGGACCCGGTGCTTGCGGGCAGTGCCACCGCCGTCCGACGGTAGAGCGGTGCGGCTGGTCGAGCTAGATGGTACTTAGCTGATCGCCTCGACTGCGGCTGCGACCTTGGTCTGGACCTCGGCCGGGATCGGGGCGTAGCCGATGCCCTCGAGCGCGGTCTGGGTGCTCGGGTCGATGAGGTGCTTCAGGTAGGACTTCAGCAGCGTGGTCTTGGCTGCGTCCAGCCCCTTCGAGCAGACGATCTCGTACGTGACCAGGACGATCGGGTAGACGCCCGCGGTCTTGGTCGCGTAGTCGAGCTTCAGCTTGAGGTCGTTGCCGGTGCCCGCCGGAGTGGCGGCGGCAATGGCCTTGCCAGCCGACTCACCGGTCAGCTCAACGGCGCCACCGCCGTTGTCGATCTGGGCGACACCGAGCTTGTTGTCCACGGCGTACGACCACTCGACGTAGGTAAGCCCGCCTTCGGTGCTCTTGACACCCTCGGAGACACCGTCGGACTTCTGCTTGCCCTCGCCGACCTTGCCCGGCCACACCTTGGACGGCTCGTCCTTCCAGGCGTCCGGAGCCGAACCGACCAGGTACTTCTGCAGGTTCTCGGTGGTGCCGGACTCGTCGGAGCGGAAGAAGACGGAGACCGCGGTGGCCGGCAGCGTCACGCCGGGGTTGAGCTTCGCGATCGCCGGGTCGTTCCACTTCGTGATCGAGCCGAGGAAGAGCTTGGCGGTGACCTCGGGGGTGAGGATGAGCTTGTCGACGCCCGGCAGGTTGTAGGCGATCGAGATCGGGCCGGCCACCATTGGCAGGTTCCACGCCTCGTTGCCGCCACACCGCGCCTTGGCGGCGTCGGCC
>DATINJ010000068.1:0-2772 GCA_035474375.1 Kineosporiaceae bacterium
CCGCCGAAGACCTTGATCCGGCCGGCCCCACGTTCACGCAGCAGCTCCACCAGGTACCCGAAGTATTCGACGTGCCCGCCCTGGTAAGAGCTGACGGCGACGCCGTGCGCATCTTCCTGGATCGCGGTCGTCACCACCTCGTCGACCGAACGGTCGTGCCCGAGGTGGATCACTTCACAGCCCTGTGACTGCAGGATTCGCCGCATGATGTTGATCGAGGCGTCGTGACCGTCGAACAGGCTCGCTGCGGTGACAAAGCGGACCGGCCGCTCCGGCACATACCTGCCCTCGACCGGACCCGCTGGCCGCACGCTCGCTGGCCGCACGCTCGCTGGCCGCTCGCTGGTAGGCCGCTCGCCGGTAGGCCGCTCGGTCATGACTCCTCCTGGCTTCACCACAACATTTACTTTGACGTCCGACTATCTGACGTCCAATGTAAACCGCAGTCGCGGCCCGGCGCAACGCCCACGCGCCCGGGGGTTGGGATATCCAGACAGACCACTAGGGAACGCGCAGGAAGAAGCGATCCGTGCGCAGGCGCACTGTGAAACCGATGCGCTCGTAGAGTCGGATAGCCGTCGCGTTGTGGGCGGCGGCATGCAAGAACGGGTTTTCGTCCCGCTGACGAATGCCCTCCGCGACGGCCCGGATCAGTCGTTCGGCCAGCCCCTTGCCACGGTAGTCAGGGTCGGTACAGACGGCGCTGATCTCGGTCCAGCCGGGCGGATGCAGCCGCTCGCCGGCCATCGCGATCAGCCTTCCGTGGCTGCGAAATCCGAGATACGTTCCCATTCGGTGGGTTCGGGGCAAAAATGGCCCAGACTCGGTCCGCCGGACCAGGTCCAGGATGTCGGCGACGTCCTCCGCACCGAGGCGCACAGCCTCTGGGTCGGGCCGGCTGACGAGTGCCTCTGTCGCGATCATTTGCACCGTGGGCTGCTGCCTCATTACCTGCCAGCCGGTCGGACGGCGCTCGCCTGCGCCAGGCGGACCGGCCAGCGTGACCTCCCCGCCGCGGCCGACCAGAGCGGACAGCTCGGCCCACGAATCGTCGTCCAGATCGGGATGTAAAGCACCGAAGGCCGCCACATCGGGCGAATATCTGCGAGCTCGGGCCGAGCTCTCCGCCAGATGCGCGTGCGGACCGGTCAGCGAGGACCAGACCGGGGAATCCAGAGGGTGCTCGGCTCCCGAGCTTTGATCAAGAATAGTCACAAAGCAGATCCTGCCCCGGCTCGGCGGATAGTCGCCGAGCGGGGGCAGGATCTGGTCGAAAGGCTTCGATGGTCACCGCTCAGCTGTTTCAGCAATCCCAGCAGCTAAGGAGTTCCGGCCGTTCAGCTGGAGGCGAGGCGAAGAGCAAGTGCCCCCACGGCGATCAGCCCGATGACTGCCGCCGGAGGAGCATTCTTGGCATCGTTGCCTCGGACGTGAGTGGCGACAGCCAAGACGAAGTAGAGGATGACGCCAACGGCGGCGGCCACCCCGAGCGGCCACCAGAAGAGCCCGGTCAGCAGGCCGGCCGCCCCGGCGATCTCGGCCAAAGCCAGCAGCCAGAGCTGGTCTTCGGGGACACCAAGGCCAGTCAGCATCTGCACCGTCGTGGGGTCTTTCGTCAGCTTGCCCCGAGCGGAGAACAACAAGGCGGCGGCCAGCAAGGCCGAAACGATGACGGTGGCGATGAACATTACGGAGCTCTCCTGAGGCTAAACGGGGGCGGCCTGGAGCCGCTGCTTGCGTCAGGAATGCTACTTCGAAAAAGTGAGCTACGTCAACGATACTAGTGCCTTGGTGGAGGCAGGCTAAGGAGCTTGTCTAGCAGGTGGGGTGCGGGCTTAGTCCGCGAGTCGAAGGAAGAAGAACTCCGGGCGCTGGCGGACGACGAAACCCAGAGACTCGTAAAGGTTGTAGGCAGCTGTGTTCGCGGCGGACAGATGCAGAAACGGCATCGCGCCGGCGTCACGGATGCCATCCGTCACCGCCTTGATCAACCGGGCCGCCAGACCTTGTCCACGAAATGCCGGGTCGGTGCAGACCGCGCTTACCTCGATCCAGCCAGGTGGGTGCAGCCGTTCCCCAGCCATCGCGACTAATACGCCGCCGCGGCGGATTCCGAGATATCGACCCATTTCGTGGGTTCGAGGCAAGAATGGGCCAGGTTCGGTCCGGCGGACCAGGTCCAGCATTTCCGGAACATCCTCGGCGCCGAGAACCACCGCTTCCGGGTCCGGCTCGGAGACCAACGCTGCCGTGCCGATCATCTGCACCCCTGGCAACCGCAGGGTCAGTTGCCAATCAGCCGGAAGTCGGGAGACCGTGCGAGCCGGCCCAGACAACGTGACGGCACCACCGCGACCGACCAAAGTAGCCAGGTTGGCCCAGTTCTCGTCGTGGAGCCTCGCCTCGTCGACGGCCGCCCGCTCATCGGCGACCGGAGCGAAAGCAGCGAACGGCGACACGTCCTGCGGATAGCGAACGACGCCGGCATTACGGTCGGCAAAGCGCGCATGTGGTCCGGTCAGCGAAGACCACACAACCGAGTCCAGGGGGTGCGCACGGGCGGAGAATTGATCCGCTCGATCGATAGTCGTCATCGCAGCATCCTTGCTCGATCGCCAATTTCCTGCAAAACAGCGAGGGCAAAGCAGTGATGGCGGCCACCCTTACGGGTGGCCGCCATCCTGAAATGATGTCCGGCGACGTCCTACTCTCCCACACCGTAACCAGTGCAGTACCATCGGCGCAGTCAGGCTTAGCTTCCGGGTTCGGAAT
>DATINJ010000069.1:0-20068 GCA_035474375.1 Kineosporiaceae bacterium
CAGCGCGGCGGGGGGTGGGGGCAGCGGGTTCATCGGGGCCAGGTCGTACAGGCGGGCGATCAGGATCAGACGTTGCGCCTCACACCAGCTGATCGTCTTGGCATGGTCATACATGTCCTGGACCAACCCGAACCCCGACGCGTTCTCCTGCGCCACCTCCGCCAGCAACTCTGCTTCGGGATCGTCATCATCGTCATCCGGGGCATCGGGACCGGTCCACCCGGTGACGAACTGCCGACCCAACGCCGGGTCAGACACCACGACCGGATGCGCGGGCGACAGCGCGTCCGGACACACCCCCCGCTCGAACGGCAACCACTCCTCCGCCGACCGGGCGCCCGAACCGACACCAGCACCCGACAAACCGGCATCGCACGACGAACCGGGATCGCACGACGAACCGGGATCGCACGACAAACCGGCATCGCACGACGAACCGGGATCGCACGACGAACCGGGATCGCACGACGAACCGGGATCGCACGACGAACCAGCGGGAGCAGAAGAGTCGCAGGGCAGTGACAGGCTGGCATCACCGGCCGCGCCCGTACCGGGTGACGACTGGACGCCGCCCCCACTTCTGCTCTCCGTATCGAACATATGTTCATTCTATCGTTCCAGTACCGCCTCATCAATGCCCAGACAAGATCAAGATTTGATCGAAAGCCATTGCACAGCAATTAGTTACAAGCGACTTCCTGGTCAGAAAGGGGAAATATGATGCCCGGTCACCGGTCCACCCACCAGCGACCGATAGCGCAGGAGAATCGGGACCTACCCGCCGCTGCCTAATGATCGTGGTGCGGGTTGCCGATGAGGGTTGATGGTCCAGACCTTCCGGACAACCCGGCGAATGACCGTTGCGGTCGTAGTCATCGCCGTCACCGCAGCGTGGGCCCTGACCGGGTTCGCGGCTGCGCAGGACCTTGCTGCGGGCCCGGTCACGTTGACGGTATGGCACCACGATGGGCAAGCGACCGAGCGCGTGGTGATGACCGAGCAGGTTGTCCGCTTCAACGCCGCCCAGCACGACGTCGTCGTCAATGTCGTCGAGGTACCCGAAGTCGGCTATGCCGACAAGGTCCAGCTCGCCGGGGTGAGCGGGACACTTCCCGACGGAAAGATTGACACCGACTTCACCGCGAACCACGGTTATGAGCCGGTCCAATGATCCGACCGCGCCGGTTGCTTCGGGCGTTGGGCGCGCGTCGATCCTTGAGGCTTTCGCGGGCCGCGTGGGCGACGACCGGATTGGCGCTCACTCTCGGCATTCTGGCGACTTTGAGCACCTGGACGGCGATCGACGCTACCCGATCCGCTACTCGAACCAGCCAGGAATTGGAGATCGCCCAGGCCTACGAGTCAATCTTGGGAGCCGTTTACAGCGAACACGATGCACAGTTGCGCTACTTGGAGTCCCCGTATGCAGCGGATCCGTCGGCACACGCCACGGCCGACCGGCTGAGCTATCTCGCTGCCCGGGTATGGCTGAACACCGCCATCAACAATGTTCGTGCTGTCGGTCGGCAGAGCGATCGAGACCTCGCCTCGCACGTCCTGATCGAAGATGACCGGTATGCCGCCACCGCGGCGCAACTGTTCGACCTGGTGGATGCGAAGCAGATCGAGGAGGCCAGAACCCTTGACCGGGAGCAGACCAGCCCTGCCGTGAACACCCTGCTCGGTCTGGTCAGTGCGGCCGCAACCACGCACCGCCATCTGGCCTCGGAAGAGATCAAACGCTTGGCCTTCCGAAACGGCCGGACCGCTGCGCTGGTGCCCGCGGTCTTTGGTCTCGCCTTCGTGCTCCTCGGCGGTTGCTGGGCGCTGCTGCTGACCCTGCAGCGCGACCTGCGCCGGCAGGCGAGCGCCCTGTCCGAAGAGAAGGCGCTGCTGTCGAGCGTGATCTCGTCCAGCCCGCATTTGGTGTACTGGAAGGACATCGCCGGCCGCTACTGCGGATTCAACCAGGCATTCGTGGATTTACGCTGCGGTACAGGGCATCTGGATCTACTTGGCCGCACCGACGCGGAGATCGGGGCGAGCGATCCGCTGCCGGTCGCGTTGGTCGACCTCGAGCGCGACGTCCTGGCCACCAATGTTGCGGTCCTGGACCGTCACGTGACGGTGGCCGGACCCGATGGCCGCCCTCGTGGCCTGTTGCTCAGCGTGCTTCCAAAAGAGAGCGGCGGCGGCTCCATCGACGGAATCATCGGCGTCGGTGCGGATATCAGCCATGTCAGCGAACTGGAACGCCAGCTGGCGCAGGCCAGCCGGTTGGAAGCCATCGGCCAACTGGCCGCCGGAATCGCGCATGAAATCAACACACCAATCCAATTCATTTCCCACAACACGCAATTCGTTACCGATTCGCTGCATTCGGTGATCGAAGGGTTGCAGGGGATGTCCCAGCTGGCGCAGAGCGAGGAAGTCACCCTGGTCGCCCTCCGGACCGCAATCGGTTCGCTCGACTTGGATTTCCTGATTGACGAGGTGCCGACCGCCCTGGCCGACTCGCAGGACGGGCTTCGCCGGGTGGCGGAGATTGTGAGTGCGATGAAAGACTTTTCGCATCCCGGTCAGGAACGGACCGACACCGACCTGAATCGGGCCATTCGGAGCTCGGTAGAGGTCTCCCGGGCCGAATGGCGACCGGTGGCCGAACTCGAGCTCGAACTGGACCCGGAAATTGGGCTCGTCCCCTGCTACGAGGGGGAACTCAGGCAGGCCCTGGTGAACATCGTGGTTAACGCGGCTCAGGCGATCGGGGCCCAGCGACAACCCGCCCAGATGGGTGGGCTCGGCCACATTCTGGTTACCAGTTCGCGCCTGGAGGACGTCGTCCACATCGTCATTGCGGACAACGGACCGGGTATGGACGAGGCCGTCCGGAGCCGGGTGTTCGACCCGTTCTTCACCACGAAACCGGTCGGCCAAGGAACCGGACAAGGGCTGAGCCTGACCTACGCAACGATCCTCAAGCACGGCGGGAACATCGAGGTCAGTTCGGAGCCAGGGATCGGGACGAGTTTCCTGCTCACCCTGCCCCTCCAGATCGTGCCCGACCCTCCGGAACCGCCCTGAGCAGCGGTTCGTCGACCACCGTCAGGACGGCGCGTCCAACGGCACCGACCAGGCGAGTCGCGCGCCGCCACCGGGACGCCGCTCCAGGGTGCAGGTGCCACCCAGTCGGGTCGCCCGGGCGGCCAGGTTGACCGTTCCGTGCCCGACGACGTCGTCCGGGCCAGGCCCGACGCCGTCGTCCTCGATCACCAAAGTTACTGTCCGGGAAGCCATGTCGACAGCTACCTGGATATCGGCGAGGTTCGCTTGGGCATGCCGGACGACATTGGTCAGCCCTTCCCCGAGCACCGCAAGCAGGTCCGGGCGGACAGCGTCCGGCACGGCCGAGTCCAGCGGCCCGCGCATCGCCAGTTGAGGTTCGTATTCCAGCGTCGCCGAGGCCGCCGTGACGATCCGCAGAATCTCCCCACGCAGCCCGCTGGGCCGCTCATCCGGTTCCTGCAGGGAGAAGATCGTCTTGCGGACGTCGTGGATCGTCGCGTCCAGGTCGTCGACGTATCCGGAGATCTTTTGCGCGACGTCGGGCGCCTGAACCCGGGGCAGCACCGATTGCAACCCCAACCCGGTGGCGAAAAGCCGCTGAATAATCAAGTCGTGCAGGTCACGGGCGATCCGGTCGCGGTCTTCGTAGATGGCCAACCGCTGCCGGGCGGCCGACGCCCGACCGAACTCCACCACCAGGGCGGCATGCCCGGCGAACGTGTGCACCATCCGGGAGTCCGCGTCGTCGAACGAGCCCGCTCCCTGGTGCCGGACGACGGAGAGCACGCCCAGCACCTGGCCACCGGCCGACAGTGGAACCATCATCCCGGGGCCGCGGAACCGGCCCGGATCCTCCGGGTCGGGCATCGCCCCGAAGGCGGTGATCCCGTCGGCGAACGGGCGGGGTTTGCCCTCCTCGAACACCTCCCCGGCCAGGCTCCCGGCGACCGTGAAACCCTCGCCCAGGATGCTACCGGCGACCGCACCGTGCGCGGCCCGGACATTCAGTCGGCCGGGCTGCGCCGGGTCGTCACACAGCATCAGGAACGCGGCATCAGCTTCGGCGATCTCGGCCGCCTTGTCGACGACGAGTTGGAGGGTCTCGGCGGCCTCGGCGCCCCGCAGCAGGTGACCGGTGACCTCCGTCGAGGCGGAGAGCCACCGCTCGCGACGCCGGGTCTCGTCGTAGAGCCGGGCGTTCTCCACCGCTATCCCGGCTGCGGCCGCGAGCGCGACGACCAGGTCCTCGTCCCGATCGGTGAACTCTCCCCCGCCCTGCTTCTCGGTGAGGTAGAGGTTGCCGAAGACCGCGTTCCGGACCCGGATCGGCACCCCGAGAAACGTCCCCATCGGCGGATGGTTGGCCGGAAAGCCGAAGGACGCCGGGTGCTGCTTCAGATCCGCCAGCCGCAGCGTCTCCGGATGGGTGATCAGCAGACCGAGAATGCCCTTGCCACTCGGAAGATCACCGATCAGCGCTCGATCGTGCGGATCGATCCCGACGGTGATGAACTCGACCAGTTTCTGATCGGGGCCGATCACGCCGAGCGCCGCGTACTGGGCGCCGGACAGTTCGGCCGCCAGCTCGGTGATCCGGCGCAGCGTGTCGGGCAGGCTGAGCTCGCTGGCCACCGACATCACGGCGTCGAGCAGATGGTGCAGCTTGCTCTCAACTTCGATGATGTCCTGAGCCCGGTTCACCAACTCCTGCAAGAGCGTGTCCAGGCGCAATCGATGCAGCCCAGGTACCGCAGCGTCCGACGGGTGCGGCTCCGGCTGCGTCCTCGGTCGATCAGTCATCGAGCAGCTCCCCACCAAGGTCGGATACTCAAGCATCCTAGTTGCCGATGCCTGAGGACCCTCCTCCCGGCGTCCGAAGCGGATCTTCAGCCCTGGTTGAGCCGGCGCCCGGTGAGCCGATCAGCGGCCACTGAGACAAAATGATCACGGTCGTCGCCGGCCCAGGTGACCAGGCCGAGAGACTGCACCCGGCGCAATTCGTCGGGTTCGGTGATCTCGTGGGCGTGGCCGACCAGGGTGACACTCCAGCCGCTCTGGGTGCCGAGGTCGATGTCGTCCACCTCGAAGGCAACCACCGAGTCTCGAGTCGCCGCTGCCGCCCTGGAGCCGCTACCCAGCCGGATCAGGATGCTCTCGCCGTCCAACCGGTAGTTGACCGGTAGCACGTCAGGAAGCGCGCGGTGGGTGAACACCAGCCTGCCGATCGGGTGGGTGCTCAGCAAGGCCAGACAGGTTGCCCGGTCGAGCGATACCAGCACGCCGGGACCGAACGCCCCGTCACTGCGTCCATTGGCCATCCGCTGCGCGTCCACGTTCGCCTCCTTTGCCGGTTGAACCAAGGGCACCACGTGAGCCGACACCAGGGTTATGGCCGCTGGCCCCGAGGTACCGGGCCATTGGTCCCGATCTCCACATCGGAGAGATTCGGTAGGGCGGCTTTCGGCGCAGGCCTTGCGTGCGGTACAACGAGGCAGTGATCCGTGTATACCTGCTCGACGACCATGAGGTCGTCCGTCGTGGCTTGATCGCCCTGCTCGAATCCGCGGGTGACATCGAGGTGATCGGCGAGTCCGGTCTGGCCCAGGAGGCAACCCGACGGATCCCCGCGCTGCGGCCCGACGTCGCCGTCCTGGACGCTCGGTTGCCGGACGGCAGCGGCATCGATGTCTGCCGGGACGTCCGTTCTGCCGATCCGAGCATCAAGGCACTGATCCTTACCTCGTACCAGGACGACGAGGCGCTGTTCAGCGCGATCATGGCGGGTGCCGCCGGGTACGTGCTGAAGCAGATCAAGGGCAACGATCTGATCGACTCGATTCGCCGGGTGGCCGCCGGGCAGAGTCTGCTCGACCCCCTGGTCACCGCCCAGGTCCTGGAGCGAATCCGGCACGGGGTGGACGACGAGCCGGCGGAACTGGCCAGTTTGACCGCCCAGGAGCGCCGGATCCTGGAGTTGATCGCGCAGGGTCTGACCAACCGGCAGATCGGCGAGCAGCTCTTCCTGGCCGAGAAAACGATCAAGAACTACGTCTCCAGCCTGCTGGCCAAGCTCGGCGTCGAACGCCGAACCCAGGCCGCGATCCTGGCCAACCGGCTGCTGGGGCACTGAGCTGCTCAGCCAACTCGTTCGGGGTCGATGACGGCGACGGATGCCTGCGCGTGGGCGACCAACGCCTGGCTGACCGAACCCAGGACGGGGCCGGAGCGGGCACTGCGCGGGCGAGAGCCAGCCACGATCAGCTCGGCTGCCAGCTGGTCAGCCACGCCGAGCAGGGTGCGAGCCGGTTCGTCACCGTGGACGCTCCAGCTGTCAACCTCCACCTGCGGGTACTTCTGGTCCCAGCCGGCCAGGGCGGTCGCCAGAACCTGACCCGCGGCGTCCTCCAACTGGGCTCGGGCGTTGCTTCGGTTGCTCGACCAGACGGTTCCGACGCTGCGCGCCGAGACCGTCGGAACCGACCAGACATGGACGGCGACCAGCGGGACTTCCCGGGCTGCGGCCTCCTCGAAACCGAAACTGAGGGCGTCGGTGGACCCAGTCGTACCGTCCACTGCGACCAGCACCCGACCCTTGCCCGGCAGGTCGTCGCCGGACGGCACCGCGCGAACCACCAGCACCGGGCATCGAGCGTGCTGACTTACCTGAGTGGCGACAGAGCCGAGGAGCAAGCCGTCGAAGCCGCCACTGCCCCGCGAACCCACCACCACCAGCCCGGCCGACGCCGATTCGTTCACCAGCGTCAGCCCTCCGGAACCGGTGAGCACCTTGGTCGAGACCGCCAGACCAGGATGCGCACGGCGAACCCCGGCCGCGACCTCGGCAAGGTGTTCCCCGGCGGCGATCAGCCGGTCGTTGTCGGAACCGTTCACCAGCACCAACCCGACAGCGCGGCGTTGTGCTTCCCAAGCCGCGTAGGCCAAGGCGGCAGCGCTCGCGCTCGAGTAGTCCACCCCAGCCACGACGGGCCATGGTCGTCCACTGGTGGTCATCGAATCCTCCGCGGGCTCAAGAAAGTGTCGCTGCAACCTCCAGGGTCCTTCGGCAGCTCTCCTGACCCCAGGGCCGGATCTCCCGCGAAGCGAGGACCTTGGGCCCGAGCCGACGCCCGGCCCCGGCGGGAGGGCGGGAGGCGGGGGCGTCACCGGTTCGTTCAGGTAGCACGGGAATTGTGGCCCTGTCCGGTGGGACCTTTGCCCCTCACCCTGCGGCCCGGTGCAGGCCACGATCGAAGTACTCACAGATCTCGGCTATCGGAGCACACCATGGAAAACCAGGCAGGCAGGGTCGTTGTCGGGTACGACGGCTCAGAGCCCGCTCAGGCCGCGCTGGCCTGGGCCGCGACCGAGGCCCAACGCCGAGGCCACCCGCTGACCGTACTTTACGTGCTCGACTACCTGGGCATGATCCCCAGCCCGATGGGCCCCTTCGGCTGGCCGGACGTCAACGACGAAGACGTTGCCCGGATCGCGAAGGACGGCGCCGAACTGGCCCGCAAGAGTGCCGAATCCATCGACATCAGCGCGGTGACCCAGGTGGCTCAGGTGGCCGGAGCGCTGATCGATTTCTCCCAGCGGGCAGAGCTTCTCGTCGTCGGAACTCGTGGTCACGGCGAGTTCGCCGGAGCCGTTCTGGGTTCGGTGGGCTTCGCGGTGAGCGCGCACGCGCATTGTCCGGTCGTGGTTGTCCGCGGCGAGTCCAACGCGTCGTTGTCCGGCCGGCCGGTAGTGGTGGGCGTGGACGGATCCTCCGGTTCGGACGAGGCGGTGCGGTACGGCGCGGACGTCGCCGCCTCCGCGCATTCGCCGCTGAGCATCGTTTCCGCCTACCAGACACTGGCCTCCACGGTCTGGGCCGAGGCCAGCTATGTTGATCTTGAAGCCAAGGGCGGACCGGTTTTCGACACGGTGGCCAGGGAGTCGGCGCACAAGGTAGTAGCGGCAGCCGGCGAAATGGCCCGCAACGCCCACCCAGAGCTGACCATCACCGAGCAAGTGGTCGAAGGGCTGCCGGCCAGGGTCCTGGCGAGCGCGGCCGACGGCGCCGGTCTGCTCGTCGTCGGCTCACGTGGGCATGGCGGGTTCGCCGGGCTGTTGCTCGGATCCGTCGGCCACGCACTGATCCACAACGCACCCTGCCCCGTGACGATCATGCACAGCAGCTGATCCAGCACCTCCCATCCCATCGAACCGTAGAGGTCACCGTGCCCTTCCCCCTCAGCCACCCGCTCCCCATGATCATCCAGGGCGGCATGGGGGTGGGCATCTCGTCCTGGCAGCTGGCCCGCGCCGTGGCCCAAGCCGGTCAACTCGGAGTCGTGTCCGGAACCGCCTTGGACGCCGTGATCGCCCGTCGACTGCAGGACGGTGATCCGGGCGGACACATCCTTCGAGCGATGCGCGAGTTCCCGCTGCCCGAGCTGGCCGAGCGAGTACTGGCGCGATACCACCGCCGGGAGGGACGAGCCGATCGCCCGTACCTCCCGATGCCGCGGCTCGCACTGCGGCGCGGTCGCGGCGGCGATGAACTCAGCGTGGTGGCGAACTTCGTCGAGGTGTGGCTGGCGAAGGAGGGTCACACCGGCCAGGTCGGCATCAATTTCCTGGAGAAGATCCAGCTAGCCACCCCGGCGGCCGCCTATGGAGCGATGCTGGCCGGGGTTGACGTGGTCCTGATGGGAGCGGGCATTCCGCGAGAAATCCCGCACCTCTTGGACGACCTGGCCGAGCACCGGGCCGGAACGGTACAGGTTCAGGTGAGCGGCGGGCCGGCACAGCAGGCCAGGATCGACCCGGCCGTACTGGGTACGGCGGGGTTGCCGCGGTTACTTCGCCCGGCGTTCCTCGCCATCGTTTCCTCACACGTGCTGGCTCAGTATCTGAATCGCGAGCAAGCCATCCGGCCGGATGGTTTCGTGGTGGAAGGTCCGCAAGCCGGTGGACACAACGCCCCACCGCGCGGTCGGCTGACCCTGGACGAGAGCGGCCAGCCGATTTACGGTCCGCGAGATGCCGCTGACCTCACCACTCTGGCCGCGATCGGCTTACCGTTCTGGGTGGCCGGTGGATCGGGTGAGCCGGAACAGGTCCGGGCCGCCCTCGCGGCCGGCGCCTCCGGGGTCCAGGTCGGCACCCTGTTCGCACTGGCCCGAGAATCCGGTCTGCAGCCGCAGTTACGTACGAAACTGCTGGCGGAACTCAAGGCCGAGACCCTCCAGGTGCGCACCGAACCGGCCGCCTCACCGACCGGATTCCCCTTCAAGGTGGCGCAGATTCCGGGTACGTTGGCCGATGCCGACTGCTACGCCGAACGGCCTCGGCTGTGCGACCTCGGCTACCTGCGGACGCCGTACGAGCGGCCCAGCGGCGGGGTGGGGTATCGATGCCCGGCCGAGCCGGTCGACGTCTACCTCCGCAAAGGCGGCGCCGAAGCGGACACCCGAGGCAGCAAGTGCCTGTGCAATGCGCTGATGGCAGACATCGGCCTGGGCCAGCACCGCAAGGACGGGTACCACGAGCCAGCTCTGGTCACCCTTGGCACCGACCTGGTTGGCGCTCAAAGACTTCTCGCCGCTACCGGCGACGACCAGGGCTGGTCCGCCGCCGAGGCGATCACCTGGCTGGTCAACGGCTGACCTCTCACTGACGGTAGGCGAGCCTCGGCGCACAGTCAGCCCCGGCGGCAGATCCACCGCTCCCGCGAACAGCCATTACTGGCAGTGACTTTGGCGGCTTCCGAAGGGTTGCAACGGTCGATCATTTGTTGCGATTGCCCTACTCTGAGCCGTCGTGGTTACGTGATCATGCGACCGCTCTCACCTAAGGAGTTCCGAATGGTTACCCTCCGGAATCGATCCCGAGCTGCGCGGATCGGGCTGACTGCGGCCTTCACGGGCCTGCTGACGGCGGGGGCGACCATGCTGGCGTTGCCGGCCTCGGCCGATTCCACCGCGGTGACCGGTGTCGGCTCCAAGCGCTGCCTGGACGTGCCCGGGGTGAGCACCACGAACGGCGCCAAGCTCACCCTGTGGAACTGCAACGGGGGCAGCAATCAGCAGTGGTCGTACAACTCGACGACCAAGGAGCTGCAGGTTTACGGGAACAAGTGCCTGGACGGCGACAACCACGGGACGGTCAACGGCACCCGCGCCGTCATCTGGGATTGCACGGGTGCTGCCAATCAGCAGTGGAACCTGGGCTCAGCCGGGACGCTCGTGGGCGTCGAATCCGGCCTCTGCCTGGATGCCGCCGGTGCGGGCATAACAAATGGAACCGCGGTTCAGCTGTGGTCCTGCAACGGCGGCGACAACCAGCGCTGGACTGGCCCGACCGCCACCACGAGCCCGGCACCGACCACCAGCGCAGTACCGGTCACCAGCGCAGCACCAACCGCCAGCGCAGAACCAACCGCCAGTGCAGCACCGGTCACCAGCGCAGCACCGAGCCCGGCACCAACCACCAGCGCTCCGGAGGCGATGTCCTCGATGGAGAAGCAGGCGTTCGACGCCGTCAACACTCAGCGCACTTCGAACGGCTGCGCAGCCCTCGTCATCGACACGAGCCTGCAGAAAGCCGCTCATGACTATGCGGTCGAGATGGTCACCACGCACCACTTCTCGCACACCTCGACCAGCGGACTCAGCCCCACCGACCGGGCCAAGGCCGCCGGTTACACCCGAGGCGGTGTCGGCGAGAACGCCATGATGGGCTTCAAGGGTGACCCGAACGGGGCGGTCAACAACCCGACCTACGGGTGGATGAGCAGTACCGGGCATCGCGCGAACATCCTCAACTGCAAGTACACCCGGACCGGAATGGGATACGACCCGGGAAACATCGACCCGAACTACGCCGACGGTTCCTGGATCCAGGTCTTCGGCTGACCCAGTACGGGTCCGGTCCGGATCCCAGTCCTACCCGACCAGGCCGCTGCTCGGCGGGCGTGCAGTTCGGCTGACAGGTAACACCCTCGGCAATGGTCGAGGTCGGAAAGGTGGCGTTCCAGGGTCGCGGCGTCCTCAAGGGTGGCCCCGACGTTCCACTGGATCATCTGGACCCAGGCGTAAAGATCTGCTGCTCGGTCATATTCGCCAAGTTCCTTGGCGGTGATGGCCCGCTCGGTCAAGGCCGCGCTGAGCACTCGCCGTTCCGCGACGGCGAGGGTCTCGGCTACCTGCACCGCGCGGTCGAGAACCTCGACCGCGCGGTGATAGCGGCCGTCCTTCCGGTAGCCGCTGCCGAGCTCGACCAGCGTCCAGGCCAATCGACGATCCCTGAGCGCCCCCCACCACGCTGCCCCCCGCCACACTCTGAAACTCCCTCTACCCCGATGAGCGCCGGCCATACCTTGGGGTCAGAATGCGCTCCCACGCTGAAGCGGCACTGAAATCGCGCTGGAATGGGTCTACCGTCTGTGGTAAAGACTCCCGAAACATGACGGTGCAATCCCATGACGTTTCAACTCATCGCTCCGACCAGCCACCTCATCCACTGGCCCTCCGGTGGCATCGCCGGTCAGATCTGGCTGGAATCGGAAGGTCGCTGCTTTCCGGAGCGAGAGTGGTCCGACCTGCCGGTGGCGGTCGTTCGCGTGTTCGTCCATTTCACCCGGGGATTGATCACCGCCCAGGTCGGCCAGCGCCGCACGGTGCACTTTCGCGAGGGCCCCTTCTCGGTCACCCTCACGCGCCTCGATGAGGATCTTCTGCACTGCTCCACGCACGGCGCCGGTCAAGTACCCGAATGGACGGCGGTCCAGCCGTTCGCCGACTGGCAGGCGTCGCTCTGGTCCGAAGCCGAAGGCTTGCTCGACGCCTGCACGGTGAACGGCTGGGACTCCCCCGACCTGGAGGCGCTGACCAGCATGCTGTCCGTTGGCTGACCGGATGCTGGTGCGTCCCGCAGTGACGAACGCCGAGCTCAACGAATTGTTCACGGCCTCCTGGCCGGGCCACGAAGCGACCTCCTTCGAGCCGGTACTCGCGCGCAGCCTCGCCTGGGTCGCCGTCCGCCGAAACGACCGGCTGATCGGGTTCGTCAACGTTGTCGGTGACGGCGGCGTGCACGCTTTCATCCTGGACACCACCGTGCACCCCGAGGCACGGCGGGAAGGGCTCGGGGTGCGGTTGGTGCGGGCGGCCGCGGACGAGGCGCGAAGTCACGGCGCCCTGTGGTTGCACGTCGACTACGAGCCACACCTGGAACACTTCTACGCGCAGTGCGGCTTCCGGCCCACCACTGCCGGTCTGATGCGGCTTTGAGCCGGTTGAGCACTCAACTCGGGTTCAGCACGCGGGTGTCACGCAGAATCCACTTGACTGGGTCGAGGACTCGAAATGGCGCGATGCCGTTGGCATGCAGGGCGCTTGCCCGGGGCGCATTGCCGAGGGCCGAGGTGACGAAGAGCCGGCAGTGCCGGTAGCCGGAATCCAACTGGATGAGCAGGTCGTCCGCGTGCAGCAAGTGCAGCAGGCTGCGCACCTCAGCCTGCAGCAGGTCGGAATCATCGGCGTCAAAGCGTGGCGCGAGGCTCGGATCCCGTTGGAACGCGGCACCTGGCAGAGCAAAGATGGACCGCCATTTGGGGTCGTCGATCTGCCGCAACTCCTGCATCGCATCGAATTTCGAGAGCAGGACGGCGAACGGCACGTCGACCCGGTCATTCGGTGACGTCCGCCGCAACAGGCGAGTCAGATTCTCCAGCACGAATTGCGCTTCGGCACCGAGATCTTCGGGTTCCGGAAGCACGTCGGACAGCATCTCCCGGATCGATCGGACCTGGAACGGGTCGATCAGGAAGACAACTCCGTCGGCTCGGCCGAGAAAGCCGAACATGTCCGCGTCAAGGGTACGACGTTCCAGGTTCTCGCCCGGCAGATCCCGAATGACGATCCGATGCAGGCGACCGTCCGACCGTCCCATCCGAAAGATCAAGGGCGGAGGCAGGCTCCGGTTGGCCTCTCGCCGCGCCGCCGGCGTGCTGGCAAAGAGACGTCGACCGCTGAACAACGGCTCCTCGTACTTCTCAGCGTACTCCCGGGCGGTGATGTCGTCGTCGGCCTCGAACGAAACCCGTAGTTCGCGCGCCAGGAGCTTCAACTGATGCACGAGAACGGCGATGTAGACGGTCTTTCCGGACGTGCGAGCACCCGCCAGGACGATATTCGTGGTTTCGCAATCGCGCCATCGAACCGGAAACGGCTGATGGCACGTCATACACACTTCGGCCCAGGTCCGCTGCCCGCAGGGGCCCGAACATACCGCCTCCGTTGGTCGGCGCGGGCGAAGCGAGTCCGGCGTGGGCGGCACCGTGATCGGACGCGAACTGATCTGGACGCCGAGCACCCGCGAGGCGATCTCGTCCTCTACCAAGGGACAGGCGCCGGTACAGACAAAAGCCGC
This sequence comes from Kineosporiaceae bacterium, assembly GCA_035474375.1. Taxonomy (GTDB): domain Bacteria; phylum Actinomycetota; class Actinomycetes; order Actinomycetales; family Kineosporiaceae; genus JANNPJ01. The sequence continues at coordinate 13,486 of DATINJ010000069.1, forward strand.
CTTCGGGCCGGTGTTCGTCGACGCGAAGCACTGCGGGCAGCGGTTCATCGAGTGGATCCTCTCACCAGCGCCGCCACCATGGCGCGCATTTCCGGGGCTCGCGACAGGCTCTCGACGACCGATTCTCGCTCGGTGGCTGAGACGGCTGTGAAAAGCACGTTCTGCCGCTGATTCGGGGTGGGTTCGTCTCCGAAAACCACCAGGTGGCAGCAACATTGGGTATCCGCGCCAACCAGGTCAGCCTCGGCGATCTCCGGAAGATCGGGCGGGCAGTCATCGGTGATCACGAACACCGTTCGCGGCCCCGACCCCGGCAACCGGGCCAGCACCGGCGCCAACCAGAACCCGCTGTCCGGTACTTCATAGATCTCGGCCAGCAGGTCCGCCAGTGACTCCTGGGCGAGATCAGCGCTGTACGTGCGCGCCGGCAGTCCGCCCGACCAGACCGGCAGCCCCGCGTCCGCGCCGAAGACCTGCCAGAGCCCGACAAGCGCGCTGAGCACGCCGGTGATGGCGCCGGAACGAAAATGCGGGACCATCGACGCCGATCGGTCGAGCACCACGGAAAAGGCCCGGAGCTGCTCCTCAGGCGCCCGCACGGCAGCGACCCGGGCCCGGCTCTCGGACCGGGCGAGCCGGACCAACGGACTCTCGGTGATCGAGTCGACGGCCGCCACGCTATTTCCGGACGGCACGACCGATTCCGGCTTGGTCAACGGGCTGGTGGATTCGTTCAGGTCGATCGATCGGATCGTCAGCAGACCGGGGCGGGTCGCGTCGATCCGGAGCACCGGCGTGCCCGGCAGCCCGGAGAGGTCGATCTCCGGGCTCTGCACCTGATCGAAGCCGCCGTCCGCAGAGACGACGTCCACCAACAACCGGACTCTGGCGTCCGGGCCGAAGGCGGCGTCCGCGGTCTCAGTGGTCACCGTGACGTCGATCCGGCCGGCCAGCACCGGAAGCACCACCCGATCGGGCCGCACGATGGATGGCCCACTGAACGGGACGCCGTCCGGCAACGAGAGCGTGAGGCGCAGGCCGTCCAACCCGCGAACCGCGAGCGCTCGAACCGTCACTTCTCCGGTGGCGCAACTGGTCTCGCCACCGGGCTCCAGATACGTGATGCTCATGCTCGGACTACCCTCTCGCCGTTCATCCCTCGGGCCCGCGTTTGCGCTTCGCCCCGGGCAGCGACACCCGGAAAGGCTTCGCCCGGGCTTCGGACGATTCCCGGACGGCGGCTGCTGGCGCCGTCGCCAGCAGCCGCTGCAGCGTGCGCGCCCGCAGGCCGTCGTCGTCGTAGGAGTGTTCCGATTCGGCGACACGCAGTGCCCGCTCCAACTCGTCCCGCACCGGCTCGGACACCCGGCTGAGCACGTGGCCCAGTACTTCATCGACAGGTAGCTTCCGCAGGTCCGGCTCGCCCCGCCAGCCATGAGCTTCCACCGGCCGGCCGATCAGCACCCGAGCCCAGGCAACGGCCAGCCAGTACCAGAGTGGTTCGTTGCCGTCCTTGACGACCAGTCGCGTCGCCAGCAGCGGCAGAGCCGGTGACAGCGCAGCGCCGACCGCCTCCTGCCAACTGGTGGTCAGCGGGTATCCGGCGGATCCCCGGACCAGCGGCTTGCCGACGTCCGTGCGCGGCGACAGGTTGAGCGCGATCGCGCTCTCGAAGGCGCAGACCGTCACCCAGGGCGCGATTGCCGTTCGCTGCTCGGGAGCCAGTCGCGACCAGAGCCGATCCGCTCTGGCGAACAAGATCCCCGCGTTCCACCGGATCCCCTCGGTGCGTAAGCCTGTCCGGTCCGCCAACCCGTCAGCTACCAGGCCGAGCAACTCCCGTTCGGTGTTGCCAAACCCTCTGGGCGGGATCCGGAGCAATCGGTGGGCCAAAGCCGGTGCACCCGCGTCCTCCAGCCAGTCCGCCAGCCGGGCCAGGCACGGCTCCACCAGCAGGTGATCGCGATCGAAGCCGACCAGCTCCACGATTCGCAGGAGTTCGTGAACGTTGAAGGGCCTGCCGGTGGATACCGAGTCGAGCAGCTCACCGACCTCTTCCGGGGTGGGTTCGCCGTCCTGCGCGGACGCCCAGCGCAGGCGCAGGGCCGCCGCGAGCGGTCGCAGCCGCTCGCCGTCGGGCAGCAACCCGGTGCCGAGCGCGACGACGACCTCGACCTGGGCGAGGTCCTTCTCCACGTCCTTCGCCGCGGTGGCCGCGATCAGCTCGTCCACCGGATAGGCCCGGCTCAGCAGTCTGGTGATCTCCGGAGGTAACCGGGTACCCGGCAACCGCTCCGGCGACAGCGTGCCGGCCAGCGCTCGGCACAGCCAGCGCTTCAGCATCAGCTCGTCAACCTCGACCGCGCCGGCCGCGATCGCCGCACTCGCCGGCCCGACCAACAGCTCGGCCGCTTCCTGGGCCAGCGCATCGATCTCCGGCATCGCATCCAGAGCCATCAGTCCCACCAGGCTCTCCACCCGCACCGCGAAGTCCAGACCCCGAAGCAGGTGCAGGCAGCGAGTCGGTGCCGGCAGCTGCCGGGCAGCGGCGTCGGCCAGCCGGGCCAGCATCGACTCGATGATCGGCCTGATCCGGGTGCTGTCATCGGGACCGAACCGAATCACCGGGGACGGCGCCGGCAACGGCGGTCTCGTGCGCGCCAGCAACCAGTTGTCGTCGGCGGCGGCCTGGCGAACGTAGGTCTCGACGGCCATCCGGACCATCGCCGGGTTCGGCGCCGGCGCCAAGGCCAGCGCCTCCACCCGGTCCCAGGCGGCAGCCGCCGAGATCGCATGGTCGTTGCTGAGATGCACCAGCAGCGGCCCCAGCGGTGCGGACAGCTCCAGGTCAGGGGGAACCGCGGAGAGGGCGAGCGAAACGGCGGCCCGGGCGGCCAGCGGGAAGTCTCGCTGATCGGTGGCCACGGCCGCGGCCAGGGGCCAGACGGGCACCTCGTCGCCACGCAGGCCCTGCGACACCTCGTCCAAGCGTTCCAGCACCCGGACCACCGCCGCCGCCGGTTCGCAGCAGACATCCGCCGCCAGCCGGGACCACTCGGACACCGCCACCCGCTGGTCAAGCTGGGTCATCCGGTATTCCAGGCCGTCGCGGGTCCGGGTCACCACCTCGCCGTCCGGGTCGACCACCAGGATTGCTCCGTCCGCCGCCGGCACCAGGTCCGCGATGGCGTCGAGATCCTCCCAGGGCACCGATGTCACAGCGGTCGCCGCCCGTTCGGAGGGCGTCTTCGCGATCAACTCGGCGGCCCGCTCGTAAGTACTGAAAGACAGTTCAGCGCAGCGTTGCGGGGACATGAAGAAGCTCAGCGCCCCGATCCAGAGGGCTGCCTCGTCGACGCTGCGGGCCGCCAGCACCACCGGTCGAGCGGTCGCCGCCGCATCGAGCAGCAGGGCGAACGTGTCGAAGCGGTAGACGTCCGGATCGAGCAGGAACGCGACCACCCGCTCGCGGGTGACGTAGGTACCGCGCAACGGCACTTCGACGTCGAACTGCGCCGCCCGAGTAGCCGCCGCTCCGAACGGACGTAACCAGCCGGGCGCTCGCCACGCTTGAATCGGACGCAGCACTTCCGGGCCGGTGCGCTGGGCCGGCGCCCGGTCTAGAACGGCGTGGTTGAACACGTTGTCCGGCCGTCCGGTGGCGTCCGGTCCAGCCGGTGCCGACTGGCACCAGACCCCCCGCCCGGCATCTGCGGTGTATCGGAGTCGCACTGGCAGCTCGGTGATTTCGGCTTCGGACGGAAACCGCGGCAGGCCCTTCGGGGGCAGCAGCACGCTCGCGGTGGCCCGCAGCATCAGCTCCTGCTCGTCCGGCCGAAGCGAAGCGCTGGCCTGCTTGACCTGCCAACCGCCGCCCGAGCCGGCATAACCATCACCGCGGGTCGAATCCACGACCGTGTAGGTGAGCTGGACCCACCGCTGCCCGGCCTCGACCGACTGACCAGTGCTCATCCGCTGCTCATCCACGCAGCGTCGACAAGGGCGGGTCCAGCACCGCGATGTCGACGCTCTCGCCGGGCTGATCGATGAACGCCCGGGTGAAACCACCCGAGGGCATGGTGAACTCGCCGAGCGAGACCCATTCGTCCTTGATCAACTGAGCGCTCCGCTGGTGGACTTGGACGCCGTCCTGCGAACTGAGCGGAAGCCGTTCCGGATGGTGAACCAGCCTGAATCGCAGCCGGCGCGAACCGCCGGTGTCCGAGCGCACCTCCAGCGTCCGGGTGCGCAGAATTCGCCGGAGCAGCTGGGCGTTCCCGCCGGCTGTCTGCAGCCGATAGCTGAGGGTGATCAGGCCGGCGTAATTCACCGGTGTCGTCGGCCCGGCCTCCGTCGGCTGGCCGGTGATCACCGGAGTGACGTGCAGGGTGGCCGGACCGCGAGGCAACACGCCGCGCAGTTCGATCCCGCCGCGCAGCAGCCACTCTTCTCGGTCCACGCTCGCCACCGGGTCGTGCAGCGGATCCGTCACCTGTCCGCCCTGCCGGGTGAGATGGACGTGGACGTGCGTGGCGCCGTCCGGCCAGCCGAAGCAGACCAGCTGCCAGGCGACCCGTTGCACCAACCGAGCCTCGGTGACCGGCGCCAGTCGGCGATGGGTCTGGGTCAGCCCGACCCGGGCCAGCGCACCCCGGATGGAGACCGGGGTGAAGTGCACGCGGCCGGAGACGTCGGACACCGACACCCCGGTCATCCGCTGCCGATCGCCGTCAGTCTCCACCCGGTACTTGAGCCATTCCGGCTCCGGTAACCCGGCCTGCTCCAGCGCGACGACCGGCAGCGCCGCGTCGCCGGCATCCGCGGCCGGGCGCTGCCGGCCACGGTAGATCCGGACCTCGATCGGGCCGGGGCGGGTCCACTCCAGATCCACCAGCGAGTCCGCCGCCGGGTCGGACCGCACCGCCAGGTCCGTGATCGGCAGCAACGCCCCGACCACCTCGAGCTCGGCAGACACCATCGCCGACAGCTGGGTCCGGCCATCGGCCTTGACGGCCGCGTACAGCCGGTACTGGAAGCGGCCGGCCGGGGCGTCCAGATCACGGAATCCGGTGAGGTTCCGATCGAGCTCGCAGATCCGATAGTCCGGGTCTGCCATCCGAACCAGGTTGGCCTGCGCCAGCGGGACCCGGTACACCTCGACCCGGTCGACGCCCTCGGGGACGGACCAGCGCCCCACCACCTGCCGGCCGTCCTGACCGATCGCCACGTCGACCGGAATCGCCACCACGGCGCACTGCACCAGCAGTTGCGGCTGCGAGCGATAGGCCGAGGGCTGGTCGGCGCCGCGATTCACCCAGACCTGGACGTGCCGCAGCGGTGTGCTGAACGGGTGCCGGTCCACCCATTCCGGTTCGGTGACGACCGCCCGCAAGCCTTCTCGATCCGGGCTGGTCGGCGGGTAGTCGTCCCGGCTCACCACCCGGTAGAGAGTTGCCCCGGCCGGCTCCGGATCCACCGGCCAGCGATAGCGCAAGCCACCGTCCGGCGGTGCGGTCACCTTCAAGGTGGGCAACGGCGGGGCCGCGTCCGGATCGAATTCCCACGCGGTGAAGCGGACGCCTGGCGGGTCAGGTTCACCCGGATGCACCCGCAAGTCGATGATGTCGGCGTCCGCGGCGGTGTCCGGGTCGGTGTCCGGACGCCGTACCGCCTGCTCGACAATCGCCTGCAGTTCCGGGCGGTAGCGCTGAATGGCGCTGCGGTTGCCCAGCCCTCGAGCATCCAGACCGTGGTGCAGGATCTTCTCGAAATCCCGCTCCAGCGGCAGCTCTTCCTGCGGAACTCCGAGGGCCACCTTGCCCTCGCGCCAGGCTTGCAGCGCCGCGATCCCGGCGGCGGTCGCGCCCGATGCGCCGGCGGTCATAGCCGCTCCTGCACGCTGGGGCGAGCGGTGGCCGCGCTCGCGGCGCTCGGGTCCGCCCTCAGGTCCAGCACCGCATCGCCCGGGTCACCCGACAACCGCAGTTCATGTGGTCCGGTCAGCAGGGCACTCATCTCCACCACCGCGACGAACTGGTCGAGCGAACCCGAGTCGGCTGCTTCCGCCGGCACCAGCAGAAGCCCTGGCACGTCCGGCGTCAACCCTGCCGATACCCAGAGCGCCGGGTCGGCCACCACGTAGGTCGACGCCACCGACGTGCTGGCACCGGTGCGACCAGCGGCGGTGAACAGTTCCCGATCGAAGTCGCGCGGCTGACGGACGGCGGTGAGCAGGCCGGTGAGGAACGCCTCCCCGGACGACGTCTCGGCGGCACCATCTCGGCCGACCAGATCGATCTGTGAAAACAGCTCTTGGGCCAGCCCGGAGGCGCGGTGGCCGAACAGCTGCTCTCGGGCGTCGAGCCAGATCGCCTCGCCCGGACCCGACGGCAAGCCCTGTTCCCGGACCAGGGCGGACCAGGCTCGCAAGCTCGAGCCGTCGGCCATCCGGTCGGCCAGCAAATCGTCCCGTGATACCGAGCCGCCCTTCCAGCCAACCGCCGCACCCCCGCGGACAAGCTGCCCGGGTGCGTCGGCGAGCACCTGGTCCCAGAGCAGGGCCAGCCAGCCCGGATCGAGCACC
>DATINJ010000070.1:0-5911 GCA_035474375.1 Kineosporiaceae bacterium
CAGCGCGGCGGGGGGTGGGGGCAGCGGGTTCATCGGGGCCAGGTCGTACAGGCGGGCGATCAGGATCAGACGTTGCGCCTCACACCAGCTGATCGTCTTGGCATGGTCATACATGTCCTGGACCAACCCGAACCCCGACGCATTCTCCTGCGCCACCTCCGCCAGCAACTCTGCTTCGGGATCATCATCATCGTCATCCGGGGCGTCGGGGCCGGTCCATCCGGTGACGAACTGCCGACCCAACGCCGGGTCAGACACCACGACCGGATGCGCGGGCGACAGCGCGTCCGGACACACCCCCCGCTCGAACGGCAACCACTCCTCCGCCGACCGGGCACCCCCACCAGCACCCGACCCGACATCGCACGACGAACCAGCGGGAGCAGAAGAGCCGCAGGGCAGTGACAGGCTGGCATCACCAGCCGCGCCCGTACCGGGTGACGACTGGACGCCGCCCCCACTTCTGCTCTCCGTCTCGAACATATGTACATCATATTGTTCGAGCGCCACGCCCTCAATGCCCAGGCAAGATCAAGATTTGATCGAAAGATGTTATAACAGAGATAGTTACGGAATGCTTGCTGGTCAGACGAACGGAAATTTTGCAGTTGAGAAACTTGCCGTACCCGCTGATCGGCGTCCTGGTGGGTAGGCGGACCGCAACCAACCCTAGGTCGTCCCGAGCTGGTCAGCGGAGTTGGACGAACCGGTACGCGCCGTGAGTCGTCGACGTCCAACCACCCTGACCGTCCGGGACGACGACGAGCATCACGCCCTGCACGGGGATCACCATTCGTCCCGCTGGGCCCAACTGGTCGACGAGTTCCTGCGGTACCTCCTTGGCCGCGGCCGAAACCAGGATCCGGTCGTAGGGAGCACCCTCGGGCCAGCCGAGCCCTTGCTGGGCGGGATGCAGCTGGACCCAGTCAAAGTCGTACGCGGCGACGTTGCCGGCTCCCCAGACAGCGAGTGATTCCTCCAGTTCGACGCCGATCACCGAGCCTTGCGGGCCGACCAGATAGCCCAGCAGCGCCGTCGTCCAGCCCGAACCCGCACCCACATCCAGAACCCGGTCACCGGGGGAGACCTGCAGCAACTCGAGCATGGTCTGGACCGTTCGCGGTTGCGAATTGGTCTGTCCCTGCCCGATGGGCAGTGGCCGATCGACTCCGGCCAGGGCCCGCTGGTCGGCCGGCAGGAAATCCTGCCGGCGGATCGCCGACATCGCCGCGGTCACCGTTGTCACCACAGCAGTGCATCACGCTGGTCAGCACCGGACGAATGGAGCCGCTACCTCGGTCGGATCGCCTCAGATGCTGATCGCCACCTTGCCGGCGACCCGGCCGGCCTCCAGCTGGCGCATCGCTTCGGCGGCCTGGTCCAGCGCGTAGGTCCGATCGATCCGGGGCGTCACTTTGCCGGCTTCGACGAGATCGGTGAGCCGTTCGAGATCCGCAGCGTTCTCCTTGCAGATCATCGTGGTCAGTCGCTGCCCGACGAAGAGCGACAGAACCATGCCCCGCAACTGGCGGTCGATGCCTCCGGCCACGCTGCCGCCTTCCTCGCCGCCGGCGATGACCAGCGTCCCGGCCGGCGCGAGGGCCCGCCGCAGCCGGGAAAGCTTCGGATTGCCGCCGAGGTCGAGAATCAGGTCGTAGCGGTGACCGCCATCGGCGAAGTCGGCGCGGGTGTAGTCGATGACGTGGTCGGCGCCCAGGGATCGAACCAAATCCTGCTTCGCGGTGCTGCATACGCCGGTGACCTCGGCCCCGAAGGCTTTGGCCAGCTGCACGGCATAGCTGCCGACGCCCCCGGACGCGCCGATCACCAATACCTGCTGCCCCGCGGTGACCTGACCGACATCCGTCAGCGCTTGCAGAGCGGTCAGTCCGGACACCGGAATCACCGCGGCCTGCTCGAAGGAGATGTTCGCCGGCTTGCGGGCGAGCTTGGCCTCGAGGGCGACCGCGTACTCGGCAAAGGAGCCTTTGCTGAATCCGTAAACCTCGTCACCGACCGCGAATCGAGTCACTCCTGGCCCGATCGCCAGGACCGTGCCGGCGACATCTCGCCCGACAACCGGGTTCCGGGGGGTGCGGATGCCGGAAACCAGGCGGATGAGATACGGCCGACCGGTCATCAGGTGCCAGGTCCCGCGATCGAGACCGGCTGCCCGAACTCTGAGGAGTACTTCACCCTCACCGACTTCGGGCGCGGCGATCGAGGCGAGCCGGAGAACGTCAGCGGTGCCGTACGCGTCCTGCACAACGGCCTGCATCATTGGCCCGGCGATGGCCGGAACGTCGCCGCCCGTCGCAGCGGACTGCTCGTCGGATCTCATGATTCGTTCCTCCCGAATCGATGGGGCGCTCCCACCGTACTTAGTACGTGACGCTACCGTACTAAGTACGGAAGTGCTATCGTCCGGAAGCAAGATGCCGAAATCAGTCAGGGAACGCCCGCAGGAACGCGCTCCGCTCAGCAGAGAACGCGTGTTGCGCGGCGCCATCACGATCGCCGATGCCGGCGGGATCGGATCGTTGACGATCCGTTCGCTCGCCCAGGAGCTCGGCGTCAAGCCGATGTCGGTGTATCACCACGTCGCCAACAAGGACGAGATACTCGATGGCATTGTCGACATCGTCTTCAGCGAGATCGATCTGCCGTCGGCGGAAGGTGATTGGCGGGCCGAGATTCGGCGGCGCGCCAACTCGGCCCGGCAGGTCCTGAGATATCACCCTTGGGCGATCGGGCTTCTGGAGTCGCGCACCAGCCCCGGCCCGGCGACGCTACGGCATCACGATGCGATCATCGGCACGCTGCGGGCTGGTGGCTTCTCGGTGGAGATGACCGCACACGCCTACGCTTTGCTGGACAGTTATGTGTACGGATTTGCACTTCAGGAAGCGGCGCTGCCCTTCGACGGCCCGCAAGACGTACCCGAAGTCGCCGAGTCGATAATGCAGCAGTTCTCTGCTGATCAGTACCCGCACCTCGTCGAAATGGCGACCCGGTACGTTCTTCAACCCGGCTACGACTTCGGCAACGAGTTCGAGTTCGGGCTCAGCCTGATCCTTGACGCGCTCGCTCGCCTGATTCCCGACCAGCCGATTCTCGACCGACCGGGAATTGAGGATAGCGGTGGGCTCGCTGCCCGGTCGGCCGCAGATTCGTCAACGGCTCAGGAGGCTTCGGCCGCTTCGTAGGCTGCCAGGATCTCTCCGGGGATGCGGCCGCGGTCGGGAATGGCATACCCATTGGCCTGCGCCCAAGAACGGACGATTTTGGCGTTGTTGGGCAGTTTTGAGATGCTCGCGCCGCGCTGCCGACGGCCACCGACCCGCTGAGCGTGGGCCACGAACGGGGTGATTGCTTTCTCGAACTTGGCGGCGTTCTTGTCGTTCAGGTCGATCGTGTAGTCCACGCCGGAGACCGAGAACGTGATCGTTGTTGTCGCCTCGGAACCGTCGATGTCGTCGACCAGGGTCTGGATAATCTGCTGCATCGTGATGCCTTTCGGTAGCGCCGGGATTAGTCGTTCGGCCGTGCGGATATCTTGAATCCATGTGTCGGAATGTTCAGGGTAACTCGTAAGCGAGCTGTTTTGCATCTTGAGAATGAATCGTGCATAGCGGTCACTTCGCTGACGCCGGAAACCCCCCGATCTGTCCGATGACGTCGATCATGGACGCCGTCAAGACACACGCCGTCCCTTGGATAACGGAGCTCGCCTGTGGTTGGTTCCGTGGCCGCCGAGCCGATGCCGCCGGTGCCACATGATCACCGAAGTGATAGCTGAAATGGCGCACTCTGGCACGCCTTCGAATGCAAACTGGAAGGCCAGAACTGTCAGCTTTCCGGTGGCGAGTTCCGATTCATCAGTGGATCGCCGGCCCGAACCCGGACCGCTTCCACGCGTTCCCACTGTTCCGAGTCGAGCGCTGCCAATGCGGCCGGGAACATGCCGTCTTGTTCCTTGAGGATATGTTCGCGCAACTGGAAGAATGTCGTCGTCAGGCGCTCTGGCCAGGTGGGGTCATCGGGCACGCCAAATCGGGATTCGGCCAGGACGTGTTCGATCTCGGCATGCTCGGCACGCAGCGCCGCAACGTGGCTCGGGAACTCATCGGCCAGTTCGGGAAACAATCCCTCTTCCTCCACCAGGGTGTGCGGACCGAGGAGGTCGAGCATCCCGCGGCAGGTGGCCGCCGCCTCGTCGAGGTCACCGGTCGTGAGCTGTACCCGAGCGATCGACATCGCGGCCACCAGAGCGTCGTGCTCGCGGGTCAGTAGATCGATCGCGGCGATCTGTTGGCATCCGCAGTACTCGCACATCAAGGGCCTCCGAGCTGACGTGATCCGGATTCACCCGGCCTGGGACTCCAGCCTGGCCGAACCAGGCCGATTCAGTACTGGGTCGTCGGGCACCGGATTCGGGACCTCGGTCCCGAATTTGTCGGCTCGTGCTTGGATGCGGTCCGGATCTGACGGGACCAAAGTCCATGGCGCGGCGTCCGGAGACCGGCAATGCTCATGGCCGGGCCCTTCGACTTCCGGATCGAAGACGGGCTCAAACGTAGTGCTTGAGCCGGATTTCGTTCGAATCTGGCTTCGAGGTGCCGCCAAATTGCATAACTCGAGGGGATACTTCATTGCTGTCTGAAGAATCGGTCGCCGTCGTCACAGCAACCGCCGGTGTAGTGGCCGCCCATGCCGAGGAGATCACCGCTGTCTTCTACCCGGACATGCTCGGTGCGCACCCGGAACTGCTCTCGGTGTTCAACCAAGGCAACCAAGCCACCGGCGAACAACGACAGGCCCTAGCAGCGTCGGTCGTCGCCTATGCCGTTCAGCTCATCGATCCGGAAGCGCCGTCCTTTCATCCGATCCTGGAACGAATTGCGTACAAGCACGTATCGCTCGGGATCCGTCCCGAGCAGTACACGATTGTCGGACGTCATCTACTGAAGGCCGTCGGCACGGTTCTCGGCGCTGCGGTCACCCCCGAGATCGCTCGGGCTTGGGACGAGGTGTACTGGCTGTTCGCCAGCCAATTGATCGCCGAGGAATCGCGCCTTTACACCGTGGCCGGCGTCGACCCGGCGCAGCCGTGGGAGAACTACGAGGTCATTCAGGTCATCCAGGAGGCCGTAGATGTTGTCTCGCTGGTGCTGCGCCCGGTGGACGGCGCCAAGGCACCGGTACACCTGCCCGGCCAGTACATCTCGGTAGCGGTCAATTTGCCCGACGGCACCAGGCAGCCGCGGCAGTACACGGTCTCTACCGGTGCTCGCACCAACACCATGCAGATCACCGTGCGCCGGGTGCGCGGTCTCAACGGTGCACCGGACGGCCGGGTATCGACTCACCTGTGCACGATGGTGTCCGTCGGTGACGTGCTCGAGCTGAGCCGACCCTGCGGTGACGTCGTGGCGACCTCCGACACCACGCCGTTGGTTCTGATCAGCGCTGGGGTGGGAATCACGCCGATCGCGGCGATCCTCGAGGACACCGCGATTCGCAACCCGCAGCGCTCCGTCGTGCTGGCACATGCCGACCGTTCCCCGCAGCATCACGCCCTCGTCGGGGCCATTGCCAAGGCGGCCGCGTCGTGCACCGATATCCGGCAGTACGCCTGGTACGAGGAGCCTGGGGTCGGGCTGGCCGCTGAGGGGGTCGACGTCCGGACCGGGTTGCTGGATCTGGCCGAGATACCCATTCCCCTTGATGCTCAAGTGTTCATGTGCGGGCCGCTACCTTTCATGCGCGCCGTCCGGCAGAGCCTGGTCGAGCGCGGAGTGGACCCGGCGAACATCGCGTACGAGATCTTCGGGCCCGACCTGTGGATCGCGCATTCTGCCTGAGCTGATGGCCTGAGCTGAAAGTCGCCAGCTGTGCCCAGTTTGCCGCG
>DATINJ010000071.1:0-5797 GCA_035474375.1 Kineosporiaceae bacterium
TGGACCTGGGTGCCGGATATCGCCCAGGAGGTCGCGCTTTTCGAGAAGAAGTACCCGGCCATCAAGGTCAAGGTGGTCAACGCCGGCCAGGGCGCGCCGCACTACACGAAGCTGCGGACCGCGCTGACGGCCAACACCGGAACTCCGGACGTGGCGCAGGTCGAGTACCAGTACATCCCGACCTTCACGCTCACCGACAGCCTGGTGGACCTGGCTCCGTACGGCGCCGCGGCGCTGAAGGACAAGTTCGTCGACTGGACCTGGGGGCAGGTCAGCGGCAGCAAGGGCCAGGTCTGGGCGATCCCGCAGGACACCGGCCCGATGGGAATGCTTTACCGGCAAGACATTTTCGACAAGTACGGGATCGCGCCGCCGAAGACCTGGGACGAGTTCGCCGAGGCGTCACGCAAGCTGCACAAGGCCGACCCGAGCGTTTACATGACCAACCTCGCGGCGAACGAGGCCGCCGCCTATCACGGCCTGCTGTGGCAGGCCGGGGCCAAGCCGTTCGCCACCACCAGCAAGAGCGACGTCACCATTGACGTTGCCGACGAAGCCTCCAAGAAGGTCGCCACGTACTGGGGCGGGTTGGCGAAAGAGGGTGTCATCAGCACAGATCCGGACTTCACCGACGGCTGGTACGCCGGGCTAAACAAGGGTAAGTACGCCACCTGGATCACGGCGGCCTGGGGACCGGTGTTCCTGTCCGGCTTGGCCAAGTCCACGTCGGGCAAGTGGCGGGCGGCCCCGCTGCCGCAGTGGGACGCCAGCGCGCCGGCGTCAGGTAACTGGGGCGGATCGACCAGCGCGGTCATCAAGGGAACCAAGAACCCGATCGCAGCAGCACAATTCGCGCAGTTCCTGAACAGCGACCCGGAGAGCGCCAAACTGTTCGCCACCAAGCAGTTCTTCTTCCCGGCGACGAAGGAACTGCTGGCCGACCCCAGCTACGTCGGCCTGGAGCCGGAGTTCTTCGGCGGCCAGAAGGTCAACCAGGTGTTCGCCGACATCAACAGCACCGTCAGCCCGACATTCGCGTGGCCGCCGTTCCTCGACAAGGTGACCGCGGACTGGATCGAGACCGTCGGCAAGTCCCTCGCCGACAAGACCGACACCGCAGCCTCGTTGGATCAGTTGCAGAGCCGGCTCACGACGTACGCCAAGGCTCAGGGCTTTACCGTCCAGACTCCGTGACGACCGCGGGTCCCGCGCTCACCTGAACGCGAGGTGGGCGCGGGACCCGCCACCATGCCAACCTCCTTCCGCAGAAAGGACCGACGATGACTGCCACCACCGCGACGCAGGCGCCACTTGGGGACGCCGAGTCGGTGCGACAGCGGAAGCGAGGGACGCGTCGCATCTCGCCGGGGCCGATGTTCGTGGCCCCATTCCTGGTGCTCTTCCTCCTGCTCTTCCTCGCCCCGCTCGGCTATGCCGCCTATATCAGCCTGTTTCAGCAGCGGCTGATCGGCGGCACGACCTTCGTCGGGCTGGACAACTATCTGACGGCCGTCAAGGATCCGCTCGTCATCCACGGCGTCCTGCGGGTCGCCAGGTTCTTCGTGATCCAGGTTCCGATCATGCTGCTGCTCTCGCTGCTCTTCGCCCTCGCCCTCGACAGCGGCCTACTGCGGTTCGCCAAGTTCGTGCGGTTGGGTATCTTCGTCCCCTACGCCGTGCCGAGCGTGGTTGCCTCGCTGATGTGGGGGTACCTCTACGGGCCGGACTACGGCCCGTTCGCCCAACTGGCCAGGGGTTTGGATCTGCCGACTCCGCCCTTCCTGAGTGAGGGCTGGATGCTCGGCAGCCTGGCAAACATCGTGAGCTGGGAATTCGTCGGCTACAACATGATCCTGCTGTTCGCCGCCCTGCGGGCGATTCCGCACGACCTCTACGAGGCGGCCGCGGTGGACGGAGCCGGCGCCTGGCGGATCGCCTGGAGCATCAAGATCCCCACGTTGCGGCCGGCGCTGATGCTCACCCTGGTGTTCTCCGTGATCGGCAGCTTCCAGCTCTTCAACGAGCCGCAACTGCTGAACCGGATCGCCCCGAACGTGATCGACAGCGCCTACACCCCGAACTATTACGCGTACACCCTGGCCTTCACCGGCCAGCAGGTCAACTACGCGGCGGCGGTCTCCTTCCTGCTCGGGTTGGTCATCGTGATCGTTTCCTATGCCGTCCTGCTCACCGCAAACCGCCGGAGCGCCCTGTGACCGTCATCCCCTCGAAGGCGCCCGAGTCTCCGCGCCGAAAGCTGGACCAGCGACGCAGCACTCCGTTGACGATCGTGATGCTGGCGGTCCTGGCCTACTTCCTGCTGCCACTGTTCTGGTTGGCGATCGCTTCCACCAAGAACACCGGGGATCTGTTCAGCACCTTCGGGTTGTGGTTCTCCGACGCACCGCAACTGCTGACGAACGTCAAGGACACTTTTGCCCGGGACGACGGGGTTTTCGCTCGCTGGCTGCTGAACACCGCGATCTATGCCGGGGTCAGCGCGCTCGGTGCCGCGATGCTGGCCGCCGCCGCTGGGTACGGATTCGCCAAGTTCAGGTTCCGCGGCTCCGGTGCCTGGTTCAACCTCGTGCTCGGCGCCATCATGGTTCCGACCACGGCACTGGCGATCCCGACGTACCTGCTGTTCGCCAAGGTGGGTCTGGTCAACACTCCCTGGGCGGTGATCCTGCCCTCGCTGATCAGCCCGTTCGGGTTGTATCTGATGCGGATCTACGCGCAGGACGCCGTCGACGACAGCCTGATCGAGGCGGCCCGCCTGGACGGCGCCGGTGAGTTGCGGATCTTCACCACGATCGCCCTCCGGCTGCTGGCGCCCGGCCTGGTGACGGTCGTGCTCTTCACCCTGGTAGCCACCTGGAACAACTACTTCCTTCCGCTGATCATGCTCAACGACCCCAACCTCTATCCGGTCACCGTCGGGCTCTCCTCCTGGGCGGCCCAGGCCCTGAACGGCGGGGCCGGTGCCAACAGCGACATGCTCGGCCTGGTGATGACCGGATCCTTGCTCTCGATCCTCCCGCTCATCGTGGCTTTCCTTATGTTGCAGCGGTACTGGCAGAGTGGCCTGGCCGCCGGCGGCGTCAAGCAGTGAGACCCACCGGTCTGTAGCAACGGCGCACAGCCCTGACCTTCGTTCCTGAGGAGCTTCCCCATGGCCATCCCGCACGCCCGTGTCCTGTTCGGCGCCGCCTATTATCACGAGTATCAGGCCCCAGGACGGCTGAAGGATGATCTCGATCTGATGGCCGAGGCCCACTTCACGGTGATCCGGGTCGGTGAGTCGGTCTGGTCGACCTGGGAACCGGAGAACGGGCGGTTCGATCTCGACTGGCTGCAGCCGGTACTGGACGGCGCCCACGAGCGGGGGATCAGCGTCATCCTCGGGACGCCGACCTATGCCGTGCCACCGTGGTTGGCTCGGCTCTACCCGGAGATCACCGGGGAGCGGGCCACCGGCCAGCGGATCGGCTGGGGCGCCCGCCAGGAGGTCGATTTCACCCACCCCAGCTTCCGTTTCCACGCCGAGCGGGTGATCCGCAAGGTCATCGATCGCTATGCCAAGCACCCGGCGGTGATCGGGTTCCAGGTCGACAACGAGCCGGGAAACGAGCTCCTGCACAACCATGGCGTGTTCCAGCGCTTCGTCGACGACCTGCGCGCCCGGTACGGGGACGTCGAGACCCTGAACCAGGAGTGGGGCCTGGTGTACTGGTCGCACCGGCTGTCCACCTGGGCCGACCTGTGGACGCCGGACGGCAATTTCCAGCCCCAGTACGACGTCGCCTGGCGGCGGTTCCAGGCCCAGCAGACCACCGAATTCATCAGCTGGCAGGCGGATATCGTCCGCGAGTACGCCCGGCCCGAGCAATGGGTCACCACCTGCATCTCCTACACCCGGCCTGCGGTCGAGGACGACGAGCTGACCGACAACCTCGACATCGCCACCGGAAACCCGTACTACGACATGCAGGACGGCCTGGCGCTGCCCGACCCGACGCCGGACGAGCACGAGCAGGTCTGGAAGACCACCGGTACCTGGGCGCTGTACCAGACTGCCGATTGGATGTTCTCCTCGCGCCAGGAACCGTTCCTGGTCACCGAGACCAACGCCGGCTCGATCGGCTTCCCCTGGGACAACCGCCCGGCCTACGACGGGCAGTGGCGGCAGGCCGCCTGGGCGCTGGTCTCCCGCGGCGCGGCGATGATCGAGTACTGGCACTGGCAGAGCTTGCATTTCGGCGCCGAGACCTACTGGGGCGGCATCCTGCCGCACAGCGGCCGGCCTGGTCGCACCTACGCTGAACTCGCCCGCCTCGGGTCCGAGTTCGAGGCGGCCGGCGAGCTGGTCGCCGGGCTCGAACCGGACGCCGACATCACCCTGGTCTACTCGACCCCGAGCAAGTGGCTGATGCAGAAGTACCCGCCGCTGTCGACGCCCGACGGCGGCCCGGACGCCGCGTCGTACCACCGCATCCTGGATCCCTTCTACCGTGGCGCCTTTGACGCCGGCCGCCAGGTCCGCATGGTCCACGCTCGGCAACTGCACGACCCCAGTGGCGAGCGGCCCGGTCTCACCCCGGAGGAGGCCGCGGCCCGGCATCGGGTACTCGTCGTCCCAGCCCTGTACCTGGCCCACGACAGCACCCTCGACTGGTTCGCCGCCTATGCCGAGGCGGGCGGCCACCTGGTGCTCGGCCCGCGCACCGGCTACGCCGACCAGGAGGCCCGGGCCCGGGCGGAACCGGCACCTGGACGCCTGGTCGAGGCCGCGGGCGTGCGCTACGAGGAGTTCAGCAACCTCGGGCCCGACCTCCCGCTGCGGGCCGTGCCCGAAGGTTCGCTCGGCGTGCCGGCGACGGCAACCGCGACCCACTGGGTGGACGGCCTCGTGGTCGTCGACGCCGACGTCCCGGCCGACGTCCTTGCCGAGTACGACCACCCGCACTTCGGTCGCTGGCCGGCGGTCACCACCCGGCGACACGGTGCGGGCCGAGTCACCTGTGTCGGCACCGTGCCGGGACGCGACTTCGCTCGCGCGCTGACCGAATGGCTGGCGCCCACGGCGACCAGCGGATGGCAGGACCTCCCGGCCTCCGTGACCGCCTCCACCGGAGCTTCGGCTGATGGCCGCCGGGTGCATGTGGTGCACAACTGGAGCTGGGAGCAGGCGTGCGTCCAGGCGCCGATCGCGCTGTCCGACGTCCTGGACGGCAGTTCCCTGCCCGCCGGTGCCGAGCTCACCCTCGGCGCCTGGGACGTCCGGGTCTTCGTCGCGCCGGGCTCCGACCGCTGACCTCAGGCCCGCCGCTCCAACCCCAAGATCGCCAGTTGTGCCCGGTTCCAGGCTGTTTCGCGGAACCTTTGCGGGCACAGCTGGCGATCTTCGTTGGTAACCCCAGCTGGGGAGGTTCGGCGTCGGCCGAGAGCCGGGGTGGGCCGAGAGCCGGGGTGGGTCGAGGGCCCGGGGAAGCGCCTTGGTTCGCTGCGGGAACGCAAAGATCGCCAGTCGTGCCCGGTTCCAGGCTGTTTCGCGGAACCTTTGCGGGCACAGCTGGCGATCTTCGTTGGTAGCCCCGGCTGGGGGAGGTTCGGCGTGGGCCGAGCGTCCGTCGTGGGCCGAGCGTCCGGCGTGGGCCGAGGCTCGGGGTGGGCCGAGCGTCCGTCGTGGGCCGAGAGTCGGGGTGGGCCGATGGCCTGGGGAAGCGCCTTGGTTCGCCGCTCCAACCCCAAGATCGCCAGTCGTGCCCAGTTCCAGGCTGTTTCGCGCAACCTTTTC
>DATINJ010000072.1:0-7693 GCA_035474375.1 Kineosporiaceae bacterium
CCGGGCCAGTCGGTGACCACGTGCAGGAGGGTCCGGGACATCCCGTGGTCCGGGTCGCCGAGCCGGGCCGTGGCCAGGTCCGGATGCTCCGCCAACAGCCGTGCCAGCACCGGGAGATCGCCGGTGTGGATCGCGGTCACCACGGCAACTGCCAACGGGTCTTCGGTTTCGAGGATCACTGTTCAGCTCCGTCTCATTCCGTGGGCCGCATACCCGCACACCGCGACAGCAGCAGACGTTCGGCGGGCCCCACATCGAGCCCTGAACTGACCTTACGGGCGCGCCGCGACTCTTGCCTTCTCCACCATCGTCCCTAAAGGCTGGTGCCAAGATCTTTTGACCTGCTCGGCTCCGGGGCAACCCCTGGAGCCCAGCTCACGCGACGGTCTGATGCTTACCCACGGGAGCTGGCTTAGCCTTTCGCTTGAAAGTCGAGCCAGCATGACTTGGGTGGTACCAAGGTCTCCAGTTCGATCCACAGGTCAGGCGACAGCTCGACGGCGGCTGATGCCATGAGCGTCGAGATCCGGCTAAGTTTCGTGAAACCGACAACGGTTGAGTGCACGCGGGGATCACGCATCGAGAATTGCAGGGCTGCCGTGGCTAGATCAGTGCCGTTTCTCAAGCACGCGTCGTTCATGGCAGCGACGGCATCGAGGAGGAGCTTGGGTGCCTCGGTATAGCCGTACCTAGACGACCCAGTTGGGTTGGCGAGGACACCTCCGCCGTAGATCGCGGCGTTCAGCACCCCCATGCCGGCGGCGGCTGCCTGGTCGATTAGCTCGTCCGCGCTTCGATCGACAAGGGTCCAACGATTGTGTGTGAGTAGAACCTCGAAGACGCCCAGGTCTAGGTAGCGTGAAACAACGTGAACATTGCCTGCGGCGATGCCGATGTGTTGCACCCGGCCTTCGTCCTTTAGAGCAACCAGCGTGTCAACCGCTCCTCCTGCCTGCGTGATCATGGCGAAGTCGTGGTCTTCCGGATCGTGCAAAAAGAGCAACGGCAGTACACCAAGCCCGAGCCGCTCCTGACTCTCATCAAGCGAGCGTCGCACCCGATCACCGGAGTAGTCACCGTGTCGTGCGTCCACTTTGGTGATCACCGTAAAGTCCTCTGGCACTCCCCCCGCGGCAGCAATGCCGACGCCGATCCGGCGCTCGCTCTCGCCTTCGCTGTAAGCGTTGGAGGTATCGAAGGCCCGAATCGGACTCTTCAGTACCTGTTGGACGAGATCGATGGCATCGGCCTCCGCGACCGCGTAGCCGTACGTCGACAGCATGGTCCCAAGGGGGGAAGCACCCGCGATGATTGCCGAGGTCGAAACTGAAGTATTGCCCAGTCTGCGGATCCAATTCGTGGGCAACGGGTCAGTCATCGAGAGCCTCCCCAATCCGCGCATGGCCGTCAAACAGCCAGTCCCGTTCGCGCACGGTGCCGACGCCGACCGCGGCGGCCCGGCCGTCGGCGGTCACGGTTGTCTCACTGTAAGCACCCGGACATCCCACGGGCCGAGCGTCAATGCCCCGGTCACCGGGGCCCGGTCGGCCAGGACGTCGCTGAGCGCACCGGGCGGGGTCGCGCTGACCTCGTCCCAGGACCAGTTATGGACGACGTGCACGCGCCGACCACCCGGGACCCTGCCGGTGGTGACAGTGACGCTGTCCGGTAACGCCTGCCAGCCGTGCACCGGGGCGGGGACCAGCCACGCGAACAATGCCCGGGCCAGCGCCCGGTTGGGCAGCGTTCCGACGTAGGTAATCCGGCCGAGACCATACGCGCGGGTGGTGACGGCGGGCCATCGGCCGCAGTGCGGGTGCTCGTAGCCGGCCAGCACGGTGGCATCGGTCACGGTCAACCCGTCCACCCATCGGGTGCCGGCGGCGTCCGGGGGCAATTGCAGCGACGAGTCCCCGAACGCACGTACCGGGACGTCATCGGCCAGGTTGCTGAACTCGTCGTACCAGACACCCGCCGCCTTGGTGAGCATTGCGGGAGCCTCCTCCGCTCGCGCCCTGGCCTCGTGATCGGCGTACGCCGTCCGAGGGCCCAGGACGAGGTGCCCACCCGCCGCCGCGTAGGCCTCGAACCAGGCCAGGTCGCTGTCGGCGGTCACGTAGTGCCCCACCACCACCAGAATCGGATGCGCGGTGACCGCGTCCTCCGCCGAGGTGCCCGCGACGAGCCGAGGCGCGTGCGCGATCCGGATCTGCAGTCCAGCCTCGAAAGCCCCCCGGTAGAACGGGTCGAACAGGCCGTGGTACGCGCGTTCATCCGGTCCACCGTCCGGCTTGGCCAGTGGGGGGTACTTCTCCATCAGCCACTTGCTGTCCTGGGAGTAGATCATCGTGACGTCGGCGTCGGGGATCAGGCCGGCGACCAGATCCCCGGCCGACTCCAACTCGGCGCCCAGCAATGCCAGCTCCCGGTAGGTGCGGCCGGGGCGACCGCTGTGCGGCAGAACACCGCCCCAGTAGGTCTCGGTGCCGAATCGCAAGGTATGCCAATGCCAATACTCCACCATCCGCGCACCACGGCCGATGAGTGCCCAGGCCGCCTGACGCCATTGCCCGTCGAAAGCGGGCCGGCTGTCCCAGGGGGAACCGACGTGCATGGCGTTGGTCTCGGTGACGAGAAAGGGCTCCTGCCGGGAGGAGAACATCCGGTCAGCGCTCTGGTAGAGCGCCCAGGTCCCAGTCGTCGTCCAACCCTGCGGGCCAGTACCGGGATCGGGCAGCCGCAGGTTGTCCTGCATCGCGTAATACGGGTTACCGGCCGCGATGTCGAGGCTTTCGGTGAGACGATCGTCGTCCACTGCGGGTCGGGTGTAGGACAGGCAGGTGGTGACGAATTGGTCAGGGCCGGCGTACTCGCGGGCAATACCCGCCTGCCAGGCGATAAATTCCGTGGTCTGCTGGGCCTGGAAACGCCGCCACGCCAGGTCGTATTGCGGTTGCCTGTTGCCGTCGGGCAGCCACAGGTCGGCCCACGTGGACAGCCGATGCGACCAGTAGACCAGGCCCCATTCACGATTGAGCGTCTCGACGTCACGGTATGTGTGCCGCAGGTGATCGACGAAGCGTTGAAAGACCGCGTGATTGTGCAGCAGTTCATTGCCCGGTTCGTTATCGACCTGAAAACCGATAACCGCAGGGTGATCGGCGTATCGCGCCAGGATCTGACGGATGACGCGTTCGGCATGGAAGCGAAAAGCCGGATGGGTGAAGTCAACCTCCTGGCGGGCACCCCAGGGAATCCGGTGACCGGATTCGCGTTCCCCGGCGATTTCCGGGTGCAGCCTGGTGAGCCACGGTGGGACGGCGTAGGTGGGAGTCCCGAGGACGACGCTGATACCGCGCTGCTGCGCGGCGTCCATCACCGGCTGCAGCCAATCGAGATCAAATTTGCCGTTTTCCGGTTCCCAGGTGGACCAGACCGATTCCCCAACCCGGATCACATTGAAATGCGCTTCGACCATCAGGTCGAGGTCATGGTCGATTCGGTCGTACCCCTGATACTCGTGATAGTAGGCGGCACCGAACAACACCCGGTTAGGAAGACCTGGCACGTGAGAAATTCCCTTCTCCGAAGATGACTTCACTCCTTGACCGACCCTGCAGTCAGACCGGCCTGCCAATAGCGCTGCAACAGAAGGAAAGCAGCGATCAGCGGAACGACCGACAACAGCGATCCGGTGACGACGAAGGCCAGCAGCTCCGGGTTCGAGCTTCTGCCTCCGATCGCCTGGTAAGACCAGTTCGACAGGCCGACGGTGATCGGGTACAGCTTGGGGTCGTTCAGCATGATCAATGGCAGGAAGTAGTTGTTCCAGGTAGCAACCAGGGTGAACAGCAGCACTGTGACCAGACCGGGTGCCAGGCTGCGCAGCACGACCTGGAAGAAGATGCGGAACTCGCCGGCCCCGTCGAGGCGGGCTGCCTCGATAAGGCTTTCCGATACCGCGTCCTGGGCGTAGACCCGCATCAGGTAGAGACCGAACGGGCTGACCAAGGACGGCAGGATGATCGCCCACGGCGTGTCAACCAGGCCGACCTTGCTGAAGAGTAGGTAGATCGGGATAGCCAACGCCGTCGTTGGCACCATCACGGAGCCGAGGACCACGCCGAACAAGGCATCGTTGCCACGGAAGCGATATTTGGCGAAGCCATACCCGCCCAGCGCACACAACACCGTCGCACCGCTGGCACTAACCACCGAATAGACGAGCGTGTTGAGCATCCACCGGGTGTAGACACCGCCGTCATAGGTGAAGGTGTCGCGGATATTCCTGAACAGCGAAAAGTCGTCGCCCAGCCATAGTCCGAAGGTGCTGAACAGGTCACCGGTGGTCTTGGTGGCCGCCACCATCAGCCAGAAGAGCGGGATCAGAAAGTACACCAGCACGGCCAGCATGCCGACGGTCAGCGCCGTGCTGTGCGATCGGCGCGAGGTCCGCCCTGGCCGGCTCGGCGCGGCTGGGTCGGTGGTGCGCGGTGAGGCTTGCGAGTCGACGGCGCTCATGCTCTCCGGCTCCCTCTGCTGGTGACGAAAAGGACGGCGTACGAGGCAATGACGATGACCAATCCGAGCAGGAAGGACACCGCGGCGGCATAGTTCACCTCCTGGCCGGTGAAGGCCAAGGTGTACGCATACAGGTTCGGGGTGTAGGCGCTGTCGATCACGCTGGGGGCTAGCCGTTGCAGGAGTTGAGGTTCGGCGAACAGCTGGAAGCTGCCGATCACGGAGAAGATGAGGCAAAGCATCAACGCCGGTCGGATGGCGGGAATCTTGATGTGCCAGGCAATCCGCCAGGCGTTGGCTCCGTCCACTGCCGCCGCCTCATAGAGGTCGGTGGGAATGGCGCGCAGCGCTGCATAGATGATGATCATGTTGTATCCGGTGAACTCCCAGGTGACGACATTGGCCATCGAGCCAAAGGCGACGTTGGGACCGAGGAGGTCGGGTTTGCCCAGACCAAACGCCTCGGTGACCTGGCCGATCGGACCGAAGTCCCGCCCGTACAGGTAACCCCACATCAAGGTCGCGACCACGCTCGGGACGGCGTAGGGCAAGAAGATCCCGAGCCGAAAGACCTTGGAATAGCGCAGCAGGCCGCTGTCGATGGCCAATGCCGCCAGTAACGCCAACAGGAGCATGATCGGGACCTGGAAGGCGAAGAACTGGGCTACCCGGACGATGCCGCCGATCAGCCGATCATCGCCCAGTGCCCGACTGTAGTTAGCGAAACCGGCGAACGCTTTTCCGCCAATGAGTCGTTCCGTGAACAGGCTCAGATAGGCCGCGTAGACCAGCGGCAGGATGAATAGACCTGCGAACATCAGCAGGAAGGGTGCGACGAACAGGTAGCCGACGCTGGTGCGCGCACTTGTGGTGCGGCGGGCACGCCGGGACCCGGAGACGGTTGGGGCCGACTGCACTTCGGTGCTCATGAGGACCTCTTCGGTGCGGAGTCACTAAGGTGCCGCGGGTAGCGCGGGAGCGAGGGTTCCGGGCCTGACGCTCAGGCCTGGCCCGGAACCATCCGAGTCACTTCTGGGAGACCTTGAACCCTTGGTTCGTCGCGTAGTCGGTGACCCGCTTCTGCCAATCATCGAGCGCGGCCCCGACATCGCCCTTGGCCGTGAAGGACTTACCGACTGTTTCGTTCCAATCGGTGCCGGCCTGATCGGCGAATGGCGGCCACGCGAACGTGGTGTCAACCGTGTCGCTCACCTTCGCGAACACCTCGTTGACCGCCTGGCCGCCATAGAAGGCCGGCTTCTGCTGAGTGAACGAGGAATCCGCGAGCAATGCCTTGGTCGCCGGGAAGAAGAACTGGTCTGTGGTGAACAGCTTCGTCGACTCCGGATCGGTGTTGATGAACTCGGCGAATTTGGCTGCAGCAATGGGGTTCTTGGTGCCACTGATGACCGCGCTGGTGGAGCCGCCCCAGTTACCCGAGGCCGGCTTGCTGGCGTCCCACTGCGGCAGCGGGGCGGCCCGCCACTTGCCGGACGATCCCTTGGCGCTGCCGGTCAGGAACAACGGGCCCCAGGCAGCGGTGATCCAGGCAGCGTATTTACCCCGAGCCAGGCCCTGGAACCAGGCGTCAGTGAAGTCCGGGTCGGTGGAGACCGAGCCGTCCTTGACCAGCCCGTCCCAGTACGCGCCCACCTTCTTCGAGATCTCATCATTGACTGAGACACTCACCGCGTCGGCTGCGGTGTTCTTGAACGGCCTGCCTCCAGCCTGCCACACCAGACCCATCCAGACGCCGTTGTTGTTGGGAGCCAAGTTGGTGAAGTTGATGTCCGGGGCCGCCGCGTGCAACTTCTTCGACGCCGCGGCGAACTCGTCCCACGTGGTCGGCAGATCGATGTTGTACTTGTCGAAAATGTCCTTCCGATAGAGCATTCCCATCGGGCCGGTGTCCTGTGGATACCCCCACACCTCGCCGCCCCGCCCCGTCACTTGCCCCCAGGTCCAGTCGACAAATTTGTCTTTTACCGCGTCTGCCCCATACGGTCTCAAGTCAACAAGGCTCTTGGTAAGCGAAAATGTTGGTATGAATTGAAATTCGATCTGCGCCACATCCGGGGCTCCGGTTCCCGCCTTGAGCGCGGTGCGGAGCTTGGTGTACTCCGGTTGGCCTGCGCCGGCGTTAACGACCTTGATTTTGATCGCCGGGTACTTCGCCTGAAACAGGGCTACCTCCTTCTCAATCCGTGGCACCCAGCTCCAGAACGTCAATTCGGTGGGCGTCGTCATGGCCTTGTCGACCTCGGCCTGACTGACCGTCTTCGGCCCCGCTGCTGCGGTGTCGGAGGAATCGCTGCCACCGGAACAGGCGGCTAGGACCAACGATGCCGTTACAACACCCGCCACGGTGAGAACGGCACGGCGAGGGAGCATTGAACGTGGATCACTATGCACGGAGAACTCCTTTGTTCTGACCTGGCCAATCGCAGGGGAATCGCACGAGATGGCACGGGATGGCACGGAAATCGCAGGGGCAGACACAGACGGATAACATGGGAGAGCGCTGGGAATACCGGAAAGCGCAGACATGGC
Source organism: Kineosporiaceae bacterium (assembly GCA_035474375.1). Taxonomy (GTDB): domain Bacteria; phylum Actinomycetota; class Actinomycetes; order Actinomycetales; family Kineosporiaceae; genus JANNPJ01. Next base: position 7,072 of record DATINJ010000072.1, read on the forward strand.
TGCGAAATGGCCGGTGGATCGGCACGCCGACAGCGCGCTGGGAGGAGAGGCGACTGGCGTGAACACCAGACGAGGAACCGCTGAGGTAGGACGGTTCAGCGAATACCGTGGAGGATCAGCTGTGCGATCGGCGCAGCCTGAATCCCGAGCGGCGTTGGCGCGGAAATGGCGCGGTGGCAGAGGATTACGAGGGCAATTCGGTTCGGACCTACACCCGACGAGAAGGCGGAAGTGGGTTTGCTGATCTTCTGAGGGCCTCCTAGCTGGATCACATGGAAGATTCGGAAGGACCGGGCGGGTCCGGGCCGAGGTCAGCCGGTGGCGCACTGGACGACGCCGAGTATCGGGCCGTGGAATTGCGCAGCACCAAGTCGACCTCTGGCTCGCTGACCTGCGAAAGGGCTTCCTCAGGGTTGTCGATGGCGCGCAGCAAGGCCGCCAGAGCGCTGGCTGCCAGGAGTTCGAAAGGTTGACGAACCGTCGTCAACGGAGGGTTCAGGTAGGCGGCGATCGGGATGTCGTCGAAGCCGACGACGCTGATCCGATCCGGCACGGCCCGGCCCTGCTCGATCAGCGCTCGGATGAGACCCAGAGCCATGTCATCGTTTGCGGCGAAGACTGC
>DATINJ010000073.1:0-15289 GCA_035474375.1 Kineosporiaceae bacterium
ACTCGGACGGGTGAATGGTGACGCTCGGCTTGTCGGCAGGGAGCCGGGAAAGCTTGAGCGGCGGGGGGTACCCGTGCAGCGGCGGAGCTCGCCGTGGCCGTTAGGCTGAGCAGGTGCATCTCGCCCTGATCAAGTACTCGGTTCTGCGGCTGGCGCTCTTCGTCGGCAGCTTGATCGTGCTTTACGCGGTCGGGGTCCGGCAGAGCATCCTGATGCTGGTGCTGGCCGCGGGAATCTCGCTGGCCCTGTCGTACCTGTTGCTCGGTAAGCAGCGGGACGCGGTGGCGCAGGGCATCGCCGAACGGATCAACTCCCGGCTGGAGCACCGGCAAGGGCTCGGGCAGTCGGATGAGGACGCCGAGGACGCCGACGTTGCGGCGTCCCAGCGTCGGGCGCAGGGCCAGGACGGCGCGCCGCAGGACTAGGACGGCGGGCGGCAGGGCTAGAACGGCGCGCGGCAGGGCTAGAACGGCGCGCCGCAGGGTCGGCGCGACACCGGGTCAGAGCGCCAGACCGACACCCAGTAGGACGGCGTAAACCAGCGAGAGCCGGCTGGCATCCTTCAGCGCGGGCAGCAGAGCCAGCCCCTGGGCGCCACCGATCACGGTCCGGGCCGCGGGTACCGCCAGCGGAATCGCGAGCAGTGCCAACGCCGCCCACGGGTGCCCGGGGACGATGGCGAGCGCGGCCAGGAACGGCGCCGCGATCAGCAGCAGGTAGAACCGGCGGGTTCCGGCGTCCCCCAAGCGAACCGCGAGCGTGATCTTGCCGACCAGCGAGTCGGTCGGGATGTCCCGCAGGTTGTTGGCGACCAGCACGGCGCAGGCCAGCGAGCCGATCCCGATCGCGCCGGCCAGTGCGGCCCAGGACACCGTCCCGGCCTGGGTGTACGTCGTTCCGAGCACGGCGACCAGGCCGAAGAAAACGAAGACGGCGATCTCGCCGAGCCCGGCGTACCCGTACGGACGTCGTCCGCCGGTGTAGTACCAGGCCGCCAGGATGCAGCCGACGCCGACGATCAGCAGCCACCAGGTGCCGCTGAGCGCCACCAGCGCCAGGCCGGCCACCGCGGCCACCCCGAACGCCCCGAACGCGGCCTGCTTCACCGCCTCCGGGGTCGCCGCCCGGGACCCGGTCAGCCGGAACGGCCCGACCCGGTCGTCGTCCGTGCCCCGGATCCCGTCCGAGTAGTCGTTGGCGTAATTCACCGCGACCTGCAAGGCCAGCGAGACGATCAGGGCCAGGACGGCGCGTAGTGCAAGATCCCAACCCCAGAATCCGCAGTTCCACGAGTTGTCGCAGAAGTTGATGCCCAATTCGGTGTGTCGGCGTAAGCCAAGGCCGTGCTGCAGGCCGATCGCGGCGCCGGTGCCGACGACGACCGGTGCGACCGCGAGCGGCAGCGTCCGAAGCCGGGCACCAGCCACCCACTGAGTTGTGGTTGCCATCCTCAGAGTCCTTCCAGCGGCGGGGTTTCGGCCAGCGCCGTCTCGATCGCAGTGCGGTCCGGTTTGCCGGGGCCGCGCAGGGGCAGGACGTCGAGCAGGGTCAGTTGCCGGGGTGCGGCCGGGGCCGACACCTCCGCAGTGACCAGCGCCCGAGCCTGAGCCAGGGTCGGTGGTTCGGCACCCGGCAGCAGCACTACGGCGGCAGCCACCCGCTGCCCCCATTCCGGGTCGGGCAGGCCGACCACGACCGCCTCGGCCACCCCCGGGAGCCGTTCCAGGGCCGCTTCTACCGGTCCGGGAGGCACCTTCACCCCGCCGGTGATGATCATTGAGTCGAGCCGACCCAGGATTCGCAGCTTATCGCCGTCCCACTGACCCGCGTCGTCGGTCCGGAACCAGCGCTGCCCGCCGCTGTCGGTGCTGAACGCGGCCCGGGTGGCCACCGGGTCACGCAGATAGCCGCGGGCCAGCATCGGCCCGCCCAGCAGCACCCGCCCGGCGTCGTCCAGACGCACGCTCACGCCGTCCAACGGAGTTCCGTCGTAGACGCAGCCGCCGCAGGTCTCGGTCATCCCGTAGGTGGCGACCAGTCGGACTCCGGCCCGCAGCGCCTGCTCGCGCAACACCGAGCCGATCGCCGCGCCACCGACCAGGACGGCGTCGAACCCACGCAGCGCTTCGATCGCCGTCCGGCCGGAATCACCCGGTGCGCTCAGCAGTCGGATCAGCTGGGTCGGCACCAGCGCGGTGTACCTGCGAGCTCCGGGCCGGCCACCGATCCGCCCGACCGCCTCGACGAAACGCTCCGGGGTGAACCGGGCGGACGTGTCTAGCACGGCCGGGCGAGTGTCCGCGATCAGCGACCGGACCAGTACCTGCACCCCGGCGACGTGCTGGGCGGGCAGCGCGAGCAACCAGTGCCCGGATCCGCCGAGCCGATCGTGAGTGGCTCCGGCCGAGGCCAGCAGGGCCGCGGCGGACAGCAAGACGGTTTTCGGGACGCCGCTGGAGCCGGAAGTGGCGACCGCGACGGCGGTCGGATCGGTCGGTTCGTCGTCCGTCGTTTCGAGTTCGATCGGTTTCAGGGCGGTTGGACCGGCGGATCCCTCGCTCGCGTCGAGCAGTCGAAGTGCTGGCCCGCTACCGTTCAGCGCTGCCCGTAGGGCCGGTATCAGCTCCCGGATTGCATCATCGCCGCTGGTCAGGGTGGGGGTAAGGAGGCGGGCGGTGGGGCCGGTGGTCACCTTGTCAGGGTAAGGGCTGCTCAGGACGGAGGGCGCGGCAGGTTTCGGTGCAGGCACCGGAAGTGGCAGGCTGAGAGCGTGCACTCCGTGGAACAGGCGCTGGCCGCCATCGGCCGCGTCGAGCCCGACGTTGCAGAGGACGCGCGGGCGGCGTGGGATTCCCTGACCGCAGGGGAGGGTCCCGAGTCCGTCACACAGTGGCGGTTGCAGCAATTCTGCTGGGACGAGCTGAATCGGTCCTGGATGTCCGACGCGAGTGGCCGCTGGCGGGTTGCCTCCGCGCTCGCCGCGCTGCTGGACGGGCTGGGCATGCAGCGGTACTCCGCGATCGCCCGGAGCGAGACCACCCGGCAGATCCTGCTTACCGGTGATCAAGCTCCGGATCGCGGCCGTACCGTGGTCCGCCGGGCGATGCAGCGCTCCGGCATCGAGCCGCCCGACACCGAACTGCTGACCTGGGGTTCGACCATCGGCCCCACCGAAGCCCAGGCCCGGGAAGCGGTCGCCGACCGGCTGGAGCTGGCGGTTGCCGTCGGTGACCTGCAGCCCGGGGCCCGCGGTTGGCGTGATCAGCAAGCCGAGATCACTCTCGATGTGCTGATGACGCCACGGCACGAGCTGGGTGGCGACGCGCTGTACGACGGCATCCTGGACGAGCGACTGGACCACTGGGTGCGGGGCCCGCGCTCCACCACCCGTGGTGGGTTGCTGGCGCCCCTGGAGATCGCCCTGCGCGAGCCGATCGACCCGGGGATGGCGGCCCCGGCCCGGGCGCTGCTGCGACCGCTGGACTGGCTGCTCACCGAGGTCGGCGAGGGCCTGGCGCTGACCGCCGCCGGGTATCTGCCACCGCGTACCGTCTCTCGGGCGCTGGATGAGCTGGGCTGGCGAGAAGAACTGATCGGTCCGGCGAACCGTGAGGTCGACGCCTACCCGGTGCTGGTCTTGCGAGAGACGGCACAACGGCTAGGGCTCTGCCGGCGGCGCGCCTCCCGGCTCACCTTGACTCCGAGCGGGCGGGCCGCGCTGGCCGATGGCCGCACGCTCTGGCAGGCCGTCGCTGCCGGGCTGGTCGGGCCGGAGCACTCGGCGCTGTCGGTGGCCTGGGAAGTCGTGCTGGCCGTGCTGGCCCCCGGTGACGTCGTCGGCGAGGAAGAGGTTCGGATCCTGGTGCAGGCGGTGATCACGGAGTCGGGGTGGCGGGTCGCCGGGCGCCGGGCACCGTCCGAGTCGGACACCAGCGCGCTGTTCTTCGCCGTCCTGCGGGAACTGCGCTGGCTGGAGCTGGTCGAGGAATCCGGTGCGCTGCTCGACCGGCAGTTACGGGCTCGCTCCGGTGCGGCCGAACTGTTCCGCGCCGCGCTTCGGCACCGGGTCTTGCACCGCGACATCGTGCCGTTCTGACCGGTCCACGCCGACCTCATCCATGCTGATCTCATCCAACTAGTACAAACCGGGCACCTACAATCGGCTCATGTCAGCTGACAAGCAAGCCGCGGCGCCCATCGTCGCCGGACCGTACGGGGTCTGGCTCACCGCCCGGACCCTTCGGCAAGACCCCGCCGAGCTGCGCAGACTCGCTGCGGAGGTGGAAGGACTCGGGTACTCGGCGCTCTGGCTGGGCGGCTCGCTGGGCGCGGATCTGAGCGGCCCGGCAGAGTTGCTCGCCGGGAGTTCTCGGCTGGTGGTAGGCACCTCGGTGGTCAACATCTGGCGCGATCCGGCCGAGGAGGTCGCCGTCTCGGCCACCAACCTCGCCGATACCTACGGTGCCCGGTTCATCCTCGGTCTCGGCCCCGGCCATGCCTCCCAAGTCGAGCTGCACCATGACCGCTACGCCCGACCGCTGGCCGCGTTGGGGGAGTTCCTCGACGTGCTGGACGCCGGGCAGCCGCCGGTGCACCGGCGGCTGCTGGCGGCGCTCGGGCCGAAGGCGCTGGCGCTGGCCGCGCAGCGATCCGCCGGTGCGCTGCCTTTCCTCACCACGCCCGAGCACACCCGATCGGCCCGCGAGATCGTCGGTGCCGGGGCGTTCCTGGCACCCGAGCAGAAGCTGGTCCTGGTGGCCGACCCGGACCGAGCTCGGGAGCTGGCACGCGGCGCGCTGAAGTACTACCTGGAACTGCCCAACTACGTGAACTCCTGGCGGCGGCTGGGCTTGGCGGAGTCGGACTTCGAGGGCGACGGCAGTGACCGGCTGATCGATGCCCTGGTCGGCTGGGGAGCACCGGAAACCGCCGTCGAGCGAGCGCGTGAGCATCTGGCCGCCGGCGCGGATCATGTCTGCATCCAGCCGGTCCCGGCCGAGGACTCCGACCTGCTCACCGACCTGCAAACGATCGCCACCAAGCTCTTCTGACCCGCACCGAAACGCGGTTACCCATGATCGCGAAGACTCCGTCGGTCGATGGCCGACGGAGTCTTCGCGATCATGAAGAGCGGTCGCCGCCCGAGGGGGCGAGGGCGAAGTGTGGGATCAGGTTTGGTCGGTGGGGTTCGGCTGGTCTCGGCGCTGCTGTTCCTCGCGCCGTCGCCGGTCTTCCTCCTGGCGGGTGAGCAGGCGTTTCTGCTCTCGCTGAGCGCGACCCAGGGTGGCCAGGAACTCCGGGTCGTCGTCCGGCCCGATCGGGTGTTGAGCCACTCCCTCGGCGGTCCAGCCGTAGCCGGCCGACCGGTCAGGGCCAGACGGTGCTCGCTCGTGCCGACCGCGCCCCGGCCGACCGGCCAGCAACCAGCCGACGGCGCCGATCACGGGAATCAGGATGATGCCCGCTATCCACCAAGCCCGGCTGGGCGGAGACAACTCCTCGGCCGGCGTCTGGAGACAGTCGATCACGGAGTAGACGATCAGGCCCAAGTAGGCCAGCGCGGGCAGTGCGCTCAACAGCACGGTGCCGCTCCCCTCTGCGAGTCTGCGATGAGAACGTCTGGACGACGTACTCGGTGCCTGACGACGTACTCGATGCCTGCGGACAGAGCCTGTCACGTCTCAGGGCTTCAGTAACGCTACTTCGCTCAGAGTGACAACGGCGCCGGTCCGTTCGGCCGGTCCGTTCAGGCGTGGATCGTCATGGTTTAGGTACGTGATTGGCGTCCTCGATGGTTCAACCGGAATTCGGTGGGGTTACGGGCAAAATGGCTACTCAGTAGTAGTACGGGTAGGGCGACCAATTCGGCGGTCGCTTCTGCAGAAAGGCGTCCCGGCCCTCCACGGCCTCGTCGGTCATGTACGCGAGCCGGGTGGCTTCACCGGCGAATACCTGCTGCCCCATCAGACCGTCATCGGCGAGGTTGAAGGCGAACTTCAGCATCCGCTGCGAGGTCGGGCTCTTGGAATTGATCTCTGCGGCCGCCTCCAGAGCGGTGCGCTCCAGATCGGCATGGTCGGCAACCAGGTTGACCGCGCCCATCCGCTGCATTGTCTCGGCGTCGTAGTCCCGGCCGAGGAAGAAGATCTCCCGGGCGAACTTCTGCCCGACCATCTTCGCCAAGTAGGCCGAACCGTAGCCCGCGTCGAACGAGCCGACGTCGGCATCGGTCTGCTTGAACCGGGCGTGTTCCCGGCTGGCGATGGTCAGGTCGCAGACCACGTGCAGGCTGTGGCCTCCACCGGCGGCCCAGCCGTTGACCACGGCAATCACCACCTTGGGCATCGTCCGGATCAACCGTTGCACCTCGAGAATGTGCAGCCGCCCGCCCTCCGCCGCCACCCGCGCGGCGTCCACCGAGTCGCTGCCCTCGCCGTCCGCGTACTGGTAACCGGAACGCCCGCGGATGCGCTGATCGCCGCCGGAGCAGAAGGCGCGGCCGCCGTCCTTCGGGCTGGGGCCGTTGCCAGTGATCAGCACGGTTCCGACATCTGAGGTGCGTCGGGCATGATCCAACGCGCGGTACAGCTCATCCACCGTGTGCGGGCGGAAGGCGTTGCGTACCTCTGGTCGATCGAAGGCGATCCGCACGGTTGCACCCGCTGGGCCATCGAGCGTGCATCGATGGTAGGTGATGTCGGTAAAGTCATGTTCAGGGACGACGTCCCACGACTGCGGATCGAAGGTCTCAGAAACGGTCTGGGTCGGCACTCGCCGAGAATAGGCGGTAGGCGACCCGGCCCACGCCGGGGCCCCCGACGCCGCGGAGCGCTTCGACCCAGGTGGTGATTGGCCATGACGCGTCAGACGCGGCTGCGGTTCCACCTCCAGCCGCAGGGTGCCGTCTGGTACCACGTCCAGGCGTCCAACAGTCACGTCCTGATCGACCCGCAGCCCGAGGCACGGGCCCTGGCGCCCGGCTTCGTCCGGCCGATCGAGCTCTGGCGAGCGCCTCGCTGGCAGCGCCCGTCCAGCGTAAACATGTTCCGGGACAATGACAATCGTGCTGTTGCCTCGGTCAGCGCCGACTCTGGCGAGGTTGCCAACCACGCCGGTGGCGAGCACCACACTGGCGACGCCACCGGCAGTGGCCGGGCCAGCGGCACCCGAACCAGAGCCGACCCGCTCGCCGACCTCCGATTACCGGTCGGCGGTGTGATCACCTTGGCGTCCGTGGTCGATTTCGTCAGCGATGCCTCGGCCGTCCGGCTCGGTGCTCTCGGTGCTCTGCTCGACGCGGTGGCGGCGGCGCTGGCGGGTGGCCCGTCGGTGGTCCTGGCCGCTCCGGACGCCGACCAGGGTGCGCTCTGGATCGGTGCGGTCAGTTTCTTCGCACCGCCGGCGACCTGTTTGCGTCTGTCATTCTCTACGTACGAGCGGTTGGACGACGTGTTGGGGCAAGAAGCCCCGGGAGCAGCGGAAGCCCCGGGAGCGCCGGAAGGCGGCACCGGCGCGGCGTCCGGAAGCGCTCGCTCCAACGGCACGGTCGGCGACGAAACCCGGGAACGGCTCAGCGCTCGCGGCGGGGAGCACAGCGTCGCCGGCGATAACGAGGGCTGGCATCGCCCGATCCTCAGCGTCGTCCCGGAAACCGACGTCGATCGGCTGAGCCGCCGCGACGACTTGCCGGTCGTAGTGATCGATCCCCGGGTGGAGGCGACCTTCGACCTGGTCAACGGGGTAGCGCAGCGCCGGACCCGGCTGGGTCAGGAAATTAAGATCACCGACTGGTCCCGCCTTGCCCTGGACCTCTGCTGCGAGAACTACACCGCTCTGGAGCGCTGCCTGCGACGCCTGGACGAGGTCGGCCCGGCGTCGCCGAATGGGCGGAGCGCCGCACCGGATGCTCAGCCCGACGAGCCGGTAGAGCCGCCCGACCCGGCCTGGTCACTCGCCGCAGCGGTAGCCCGCACCGACTCGCTGCCGTTGGCCCTGCCGCTGGCGACCGGGCTCCTGCGCGACCTCCCCGGCCCGGCTCGGCTGCCCAGCGAATTGGCCGAAATCCGGGCCCCGCTGATCACCGACGATGCCGAGCAGGCCTGGCGGCGGCTTCAGTCGGCGCTCGATGCCGAGTCGGTCACCGGGATCCGGGCGGCGCTCGACAGCTACCTCCGGTTGGCCCTGACCGACGATTCCTGGCTCCTGCGGCAGGTCCCGCCGCTGCCTGCGGAAGCACCGGTCGATCCGGGGCTACCGGCCCGGCTGCGTGGCCCGCTCGCCCGGCTGGCGCACCGGCTGACCCACGACCTGCCTGGCGAGGACGATCCAGCCGGTGACGTGCGCTGCGGCGTGCTGATGTTGCGCACCGTCGACTTCGCCCACCGGATCGCCCGGCTGATCGGTGGCCCCAATCTGATCGAGGCGGGCATCGGCCGACTCGCTGGTCGCGCCGCCGAGGTACTGCTGGACAAGACCGCCGGGCCGAGGGTGGCCGCGATCGTCGGACCGTTGGACGGCGCGGGCCTGGCGCGCTGGATCGTCCCACCGCTTTCTCCACCCACCGAACCCTGGCAGACCTCCGGCAACCCGATCGGAGAACGGCTTTCGGCCCCGGTGATCGCGTTGCTGGCCGGCGCGGTCGACCCGGCCCGGCTGATCACCTCCACCAGGTCCGATCCACTCGCGGCGGAACCAGTCGCCCTCGAAGTAGCGGCCGCTTCGGCGTTCGGCCGGATCGCCGGCGATCCGCGGCTGCGCGGCCCGGCCGTGGAGTACCTGCTGCACCGATCGGCCCGTGCCTATCCAGATGCGGATCCGGCGCCGATGGTGGCGGAGGCGTTTGGCCGGTTGGTGGGCGATGAACCGTGGGAAACCTCGGCCCTGCTGCGGTTGGTGGAACATGCCCCGGCGGCACTCGGTGCTGAACTGGTGCCGGTCGTGCTGCGGCAACTGCCGGACTGGGTGGACGACCCGCTGAGCGCCCGGCTCGCCGCGACGCTACTGAAACGGATCCAGTTCCTGCCCCGGCTCGGCGCCGACCGGCAATTGCGACCGCGTCGGGCCGGAACCACCGACGGCCAGGCCCAATTGCTGAACCTGCTGGCCACGACCGGTCCCGGGTGGCTGCAGTTGGACGACGGGTTGCACCGACGAGCCGCGGAAATCCTGATGTGGGGCGATCGCGCCTGGCCCGGCGCCGACCCAACGGTCCAACGTCTGATCGCGCCGCGGATCACGGTGGCGGCGTTCCAGGTGGCGCTGGCCGCCGAGCCCGCCCAGGCGACGACCGTGCTGGCGGCCCGGCTGGCGGCGATCCCGGTTGGCTCCGGCTGGCAACCGGCGGTGGAGATCGGCCTGGAACCCGCGCTGCCGTTGCTGGCGCAGGTGCTCCGGTTGAACCGCTACCGGCTGGCTGGTGAACTGGTGATCGACGTGACTCGGGCGATGATTCGCCCGACCGAACCGGCGCCCGGCCGCGTGCCCGTGGACCGGCCCCGACTTGCGATGCTGCCGGGCCGATCGGTGATCGGCTGGCTGGTAGCCCACGAGGCACTTCCCGAGCTGGAGGAACACCTGGCCGCCTTGGTGCTGCAGGAGATCCAAGCTGTCGGTTCGGTGAATCGGGGCGAACTGATTGCCTTTTGGGAACCAGCCTTACCTGCGGCGCTGGGAGCGGCTGCTCGGGAAGGCCGTTCGGGAACCGAGCAGGTAATCGAGGAGGTACTGCAGGTAGCGCTCGGTTTCGCAGATGCGGCCGGTCGCCCGCTTCAGCACAGCGACCTGGCCGGTTTGTTGCCCACCGCAGCCACTCCAGCCAACGCAGGTGCCCCAGCCGGCTCAGCCGAGGACACTCGGATCGAGGCGGAGCCATCGTCGCTTCCGGCTCGCTCGCGCTGGTGGTGGCGCTGGAGCACGCGTTAATCCGATATACGCATTCTCGAGGACTGGACGACGTACCACGATGGTTTACCTCGGGCATGGGTACTACGTCGGTTGTACGGGGATATCAAACTAGGTGTGGATGCATCACCGGCCGACCCCCTTCTACCTTGAGGCCGATACTTCCCCCCGATTGTCACAAGGTGTAATTCGCTGCCCAAAGTCAAAGTGAGCTCCGGCAGAGCCTGCTCATTTGAAGCCGCGATTCATCCAAGATCCTGGAGCGCCCATGAGACCCTTGCCCCGCACACTGTCTGCCCTCACCAGCCTGGCCATCGGCGCCAGCGCAATCGTCGGCGTCACGATTGCCGCCGCGTCGCCGGCTGCGGCTTTGCCCAACTGCCCGATCATCTACGCGCACGGTGGTTACCCAGCGGACAATGACTGGACCAAGGACAGGGTTCGCCAGCCTAATAACCCGCAGGTCATTGACAAGGTCAACAGCTGGGGTGCGCAGGGTGTCGAAGGCGACCTGCAGTTGACCAAGGACGGCTACAAGGCAGTCATGTGGCACAACGGCAAGACAACTCACATGAGCGGTGCGGCGAAGCCGATCACCGACTTCTACTGGGCCTCGGGCACCGACCCGCTGAATGCGCGCACGATCGACAATTACGCGGATTTCCCGGGCCGGGGCTCGCGGATATACACCTTCCGGGAATGGCTCGTTCATCTCAAGGCGAAGAATATGAAAGCCGTCGTCGAGGTGAAGGATTCCACCTACGACGCCCTGTTCAGTGGTGATGCCACCATCAAGAACCGTGCCTGGAACGAAATTTTCGCTCCCCTCGACGACGCCGACACGACTCGCGAGATCAAGTTCACCTCGCAGAACGACACCATCAAGGCCGAGTTGTTCAATCGGCTCTACGCCGCGAACCTCGGATACATGGCGGACAACGTAAACCGGCCGGTATGGCCGGATAAGGCGGCCTGGAACGAAGGTGCGGCGGGCACCATCTTGAGCAGCGACGGCTGGACGCCGGATCCGTCGGGTAACTACGCCAACTGGCAGACCGTGCTGAACCAGAATCCCGTGGCCATCGCCACGTCCTGGCCGAAGCAGTATGCGGCGTGGCTGCAAGGAAAGTGTGGCGGCGGTGGCGGCGGAAAAATCAAGCTGGTGAACCCCGCGAGCGGGAAGTGCCTCGACGTGGCGGGCGCCGAAACCGCAGACGGCACTCAGATGCAGATCTACGACTGCAACGGGACCGGTGCTCAGGAGTGGTCCAAGCAGGACCGCGGCGGCAACAACTTCAACCTGATCAACAGTGGCAGCGGCAAGTGCCTGGACGTGGCGTCCAGTTCCCAGGAGCCCGGGGCCAAGGTGCAGATCTGGAACTGCAACGGCTCCGCCGCGCAAGGCTGGTACTTCGAGGCCCTCCAGGACTGGCCCAACCACTACGTCCTGAGATCCAACAACAGCAACCAGTGCCTGGATATCGCGTCATCTGGAACGGCCAACGGCACTCGGGTTCAGCAGTACACCTGCAACTACTCCGGAGCCCAGTTCTGGGAGGAAGTTCCCGCCTAGGAGCCACTTTCGACCGCTCCCCAGTCGACGGCGAGTTGTCGCCGTAGGCCAGCTCCAGACCAAGCCAGAGGCCGGTTTCCGATGAGGAGACCGGCCTCTGGCAGCACCCCCTTCACGTCTGTCCGCTCCCCCCGGCCCTCTCGCACTGTGAACCCGGTGCTATCGATGAGGTCAGCATTGGGTCGGATCGCTAGCACTGTGTGCGATGCGAGGACCGGCGATCTCGACAAGATTTTCCCAAATCGCTATAGCTTCGCGCTATCCGACTGTATAAGGTCTCGATGTCCGCTTGAGGTGGATTGAGGCCGTGCCGTCGGTTCGGTTGCTGTGAGAAGGCACGACCGGCGATGGGTGGCCCTCTGGTGATGACGCATGTCTCGTGGCGGAACTCGAGTCCGCGAACGTGGCGACGGTTCGCGTTCGTCGCTTTGCCGACGTCGGTGGTCGCTCTGGTTGCCAGTACTGCTGCGGTTGCCGCACCAGCCTCGGCCGGGCGGAGTGCGACCACGGTGCAGGCGTCGACCCCGATTGCGGCCGCCGAGTCACCGTTCCGGCAGGCGCAGCGCACCGGCAAGAAGGTCGAAATCACCACTGCACGAACCGAATACAACACGTCGTACGCCGATCCAGCGGGGACGACCACGTTGCAGATGAGCAGCGAACCGGTGCGGGTGCGCCGGGGTGCCGGATGGGTGCCGGTCGATCCGACGCTGGCTGCTCGGGCGGACGGGATGGTCGCACCGAAGGCCTCGACGATTGATGTGGCGTTCTCCAGTGGCGGGCAGGCCCCGTTGGCGACGCTGCGGCACGGTAGCGAGACCTTGCAGATCGCGGCACCGATGGCTTTGCCGGCACCGGTTCTGGTGGGGGCCTCGGCGACGTACCCGAACGTGCTGCCTGACGTCGACCTGGTGATGACTGTCACGGGCGAGAGCTTCTCCGAGGTCTTCGTCGTGAAAACAGCTGCGGCGGCAGCAAATCCGGCGCTGGAATCATTGCGTTTCGGGCTCGCCGATACCGGGCTGAACGTGCTCCGGACCGCCAGCGGCGGCATCGACGTCAAGGATTCGTCAGGAAACCGGGTGCTGGGCGCGGCGCAGCCGATGATGTGGGATTCCACGTCCAGCACGCAGTCCGGCGCGTCAGCGGGTGGTCAGGAAACGTCCGTGGCGGGGCCGGCGGAGGGGGACCAGCAGGCGCCGATCGCGGTGAACGCGAGCGAGTCGGCATTGACGTTGACTCCGCAGCGTTCGTTGCTGACGTCGGCGGACACCACATTCCCGGTGTACATCGACCCGGAGATCCACCCGACCGCAACGAAGTGGACGATGGTCGCGAAGGCGTTTCCCACGACGTCCTACTACAAGTGGACCGACAGCAACGGTGAGGGGGTGGGCTACTACAACGTGTCCGGTGACGGGCCGTACACGAAGCGGCTGTTCTACGGATTCAATACCGGATCGTTGCGGGTCACCGGGCGGACCATCGTCTCTTCCACCTTCCAGACTCACGAGACGTGGGCGTACACCTGCACCACGACGGGAATCGAGGCCTGGCTAACCGGGAACATCAGCAGCACCACGGATTGGAACAGCCAGCCGACCTGGAGTGGGCCGAGCACGGTACGGAACGTGGCTACCTCGGGTCGCCCGGACTGTAACCCGGCCGGGACGGAGATCGACTTCAACACCAAGAATCAGGTGATCAAGTCGGTTCTGGACAACCGGGTGTGGACCACGCTTGGGCTGAAGGCAACCAGCGAGACCTCGAACAGTGGGTGGCGGCGGTTCACGAGCGCCGCCAAGCTCGTGGTGGTCTACAACAGCTATCCGAACACTCCGTCATCAGTGCAGATGACCTCACCGCCGACCAAGTGCGGCGGTGCCGTGCCGGCGGGTGACATGCCGATCATGCAGGTCAAGGGCACAGACCCGGATGATGATCCGCAAGACGAGACTCAAGTGCGGGCTCATTTTCAGATCTTCAAGAGTGGTGTCGCGACGCCGCTGACGCCGGAGTACACGACGGCGTACAAACCTTCGGGTAGTTCCTTTACCCAGCAGGTGCCGAAGTTGGCCGAAGGTTTCTACACCTGGCGGGCGTATTTGCAGGACGACGGGAGCCCGGCTTTGACCGGTGCGTGGACCGGGTTGTGCAACTTCACCGTGGATGGCACCTTGCCGACCCCGCCGACGATTGCCCTGGTCGGTACCGCCACGTGGGCCGTTGGTCAGAACGTGACTTTCCATTTCAGCGGTGGTGGTTCCGATGTGACGTCGTACAAGTGGGCGGTCAACACCGATGCGCCAACCTCTGCTGCGGTGCTCCCGGCGGCGAACGCGACCGTTCGCTTGACCACTTTCGGCCCGTTCACCCTTCGTGCCTGGGCTTTCGACGCGGCGGGGCACCAAAGCGCGGAAGCGACGTATGGCGGTGATGAGTTCCTGGTCGCCGGTGCTGACGCGCGGGACTGGTGGCGGATGGACGAGGGCAGTGGGAGTGCTTCGGTCAATCAGCGAAGTCCCGGGAATGGGCTCCTGACCACAGGGACCGTGGGTTGGGTGCCTGGCTGGCCGACGACCAGCGCGATGTCGTTCGACGGCACAAATTACGGTGCCGGACTCGGGCAGGGTGGTCCGGTCACGGGGGAGAATTTCTCGGTCAGCGCCTGGGGGAACCCGACGACGACAGCTGGGCGGCAGGTGCTGTTCAGCCAGGACGCCGCGGCCAACTCGGCTTTCACGGTGGCGATCGAGACGATCGCTGGGCCGCCGGGCCCGGACGGTGTGGCCGGTCCGGTGCTGCCCCGGTTCGTCGCGAGGTTGCATACCCTCACCGGGGCAACAGCGTTGAAGGCGGTCAGTTCGCGGCCGTTGTCGGAGGACGAGTGGGCTCACATGTCCGTCACGGTGCAGACGCTGGAGAGCGGGTCGGTCGAGTTGTCGCTGTACACGACCGTCGCTGGGGATGCGCAGATCACGGAAGACACCGCGACCTCGACGACTTCTACCCCGGACTACGCGACGTCTACCGCTGCGAGCGCCTATGTGCGGGTGGGTGTGGAGCTGAGCGGGTACGCCGGGGCCGGTTACTGGACCGGTGCTATCGATGATGTGGTCACCGCCAAGGGAATTTTCGATGAATTGCAGCGCAACCAGTGGCGCTATCCGCTCTAAAGGCACGAGGGCACTCGGTTCGCTCTATCAGTCGACAGCTCACGGAATGAGACGCATGAACCGGACGCGGTTGGCCACCAGGGTTGCGGGGGTACTGGCGGGCGGTGTCTGCCTGGTGCTGGTGGGTGCGCTACAGCAGCCGGTGGAGGCGGCGGTGAAGCCCTTCAAGGGGCCGACGGCGCAGCGGACGACGAAGACCCCGGTCCGGGCGGTGCGCTCGAAGGTCACTGGCAAGCAGCGCCCGGTGGTGAAGCCGACCAGGATCAAGGCGGTTGCGTGGCCGACGCCGGCTGAGGCAACCGTGGCGGGCGGCACCACTGGGTGGCGTGCGGCCGGGAAGCTCCCGGTGCGGGTCAAGGCTGGTCAGGGCGGTGCGGTGGACTCGGTTCGGGTCCGGATGCGGGGGGTGGAGGCGGCCGCTCGACTCGGGTTGACCGGGGTAGTGGTCGAGCTGGATCGCGCGGACGGCGTCGCGACCACGGGTGCCGTGGACGTGGCCATCGATTCCAGCACGTTTGCTGCTGCGATCGGTGGGGGGTGGGCAGACCGGCTGCATTTGGTGACGTTGCCGAACTGTGCCTTGACGACTCCAGAGCTTGCTGAATGCCGTCGCACAACAGTGGTTTCCGGTTCCCAGGTC
>DATINJ010000074.1:0-16700 GCA_035474375.1 Kineosporiaceae bacterium
AGCCTGATAGGTGGACGGCGGCACGCCGACCAGTTCTCGGAACCGACTGCTGAACGAGCCCAGGCTGGTGTAGCCGACCAGATGGCAGATTTCGGTCACGGTCAGGTTGGTCGTCCGCAGGAGATCTTGGGCGCGTTCGATCCGGCGCTCGGCCAGGTATTGCACGGGAGTGCGCCGATAGGTCTGAGTGAAGCACCGCAGGAAGTGGTACTTCGACAGGCGGGCCGTCTGAGCCAGCCGGTCGAGGTCCAGCGGTTCGGCGTAGTCCCGGTCGACCAGGTCGCGGGCACGCCGCAGGTGCCTCAGGAGTTCGACCGGCACACTCACCGCACCAGCTGTTCCGCCACCGCCCACCCCTGCATCATTCCTCGCCGGTGCCCGGTTTCATACGCCGACCAGCACGATGATCGGCTCTTGCACCCCGACCGTCTTGGCGAAGTTCTCCAGTCGCATGGCCACTGCCTCGGTGATTCGCTCGCCTTTGCGGACCAAGGTCATCCCGATCAGGGTCTCGACGTCCGCTTCGAGCAGCATGCCCGGGAGCACCTGAGAGACCTTGATTTCGCGGCGCACTCCTTGCGGGGCCAGCGCCGTGGCGGCCTCATCAAGGCAGTCCAGAACGTGCGCCGGGTAATGCCCGGACTGGGTCAGCTGGGCCAGCGCCTTGTCGGCGTTGCCGGTGGCGTCCAGGGCGGCCAGGAAGGCGATACCGGCCCGCAGCAGCGTCTCCGACAGCTCGGTCGACGAACCACCCGCATGGGCATGCCACTCGTCCGAGACCGTGCTCAAGCCAGGCGGCCGGACCGGCTGGCTACCGATCCAGCGGGCCACGTCCTCCAGTCGGGGGATGCGTTCCAGCAGGCGCAGCGCGGTCTGTGGGTGGGCCAGATAGACGGCGCGTTCGTCGTCGGTCAGTTCGCCGCCGGTCCGGGCCCGGTGCAGAACATCACCCGGGACGGCGATGCACCCGATCTGGCTGAGCATCGAGGCCAGCGGGAGTCGCCAATCCTCGATGCCGAGGATGGCCGCCGCGCCGTCCACCACGGTCTGGACTCGCTGCGTCCGGGTGAACGCCTCGGGGCTGCCCATCGAGAGGAGTTCGGTCAGGACGCTGACCGCCCCGCTCAGCGTCTGCTCCAGCAGTTCCCGCTCGGCGTGCACCAGTCGGTGCTGCTCCAGCGCGGCGCTGAGAGCCAGTTCCAGATCGGGCGCGGCACACGGTTTGGTCAGGAACCGGAACAGCTTGCCGTTGTTCACCGCGCTGATCGTGGAGTCGAGATCTGCCTGACCACTGAGCAGTAACTGAATCGCTTCCGGGTCGATTTCTCGTGCTTTACCGAGGAATTCGGCTCCATTCATGGTCGGCATCATCATGTCGGACACCACCACCGGAAACGGCATTCCCTGGTTGAACGCTTGTTGCGCGATGGTGAGCCCTTCGGCTCCCGAGCTTGCGGAGACCACGTTGAACCGGCCGTGCAAGGCCCGGCGATACCCGTCCAGAATGTTCGGTTCGTCGTCCACCATGAGAATTACCGGTGGTGTGCTCGCTTCGGTCATTTTCCGCCGTTCGGTTCGCCCGTTCGATGGACGCCCCCGGAGAGGGGTTCATCCGCGCCGTCCCGGAGACGACACTCTCAGCGACCATCACTATACTCAAGGTAATCAGCTGCGGTGTCAGAGATACCGGGTTGGCGAATGTCGGGATGGAACATGCAGGCAGTCGGCACGGATGAGCCCTGGAACACGGTCAGCCCGCCCTTCGGAAAGCGCGTCCTGTTTGTGGACGACGAGCCGCACCTCCTCGCAGCGTTGCGCCGAATGCTGCGCTCGGAGCGGGAGCGCTGGGACATGGTGTTCGCCTCCTCCGGGGCGGAGGCGCTGGCGCTGATCGAGCGCCAACCGGTCGACGCCATTGTCTCGGACATGCGGATGGCCGGGATGGATGGTGCCGAACTGCTGGGGCGGGTGCAGCGGGGGTGGCCCGCAACCGCCCGGATCATCCTCTCCGGCCAGGCCGATCAGGCCAGCGTGATCGCCGTACTTCGATCGGCCCAGCAGTTCCTGGCCAAGCCGTGTGAGGCCGCCGTGCTGATCGATGCGGTGGACCGCGCGCTGCGAGTCCAGCGACTACTGGCCGACCCGGCGCTCCGGGAAATGATCGGCGGAGTGGCCTCGCTACCGACGATGCCGACCGTCTACCACGACCTGGTCGCGACGCTCGACGCCCCGGAGGTCGATCTGCAGAAGCTGGCCACGATCCTGGCCAGCGATGTCTCCACCAGCACGGAACTGCTCAAGCTGGTGAATTCGGCCTTTTTCGGCCTGGCTCGGGAGATTTCGTCCGTCGAGTCGGCGGTCTCCCTGCTCGGTCTGGACAACATTCAGGCGCTGGTACTGGCCGGCTCGGTATTTCGGGTGAGCAAATCCCTGGACGGCATCGTGGACGTGGAAGCGTTGCGGGCGAGTGCCCTCCGGCGAGCCGCGATTGCCCGGGCCATCGCCGGGCGCGAGGGCTGGAGCCCGCAGGATCGCGGGTTTGCTGTCCTGTCCTGCATGTTGCGCGATGTCGGCGGGCTGGTGCTCGCCGAGGGCCGGCCGGAGGCCGCGCACCGGTTGACCGAGATCACTCTTGCCGAAGGGCCGATCGACCCGCTTCGCCAGGCGGAACTCGAGGTTGAGGCCTACGGCTGCACAGTGGTCCAGGCCAGCGCCTATCTCCTCGGGCTGTGGGGGTTCACCCCTGCCGTCATTCACACCGTGGGTGGTTACCCGCTGGTCGATCCGGGGCCTGCGGCGACCCGATTCGAGTACGCGCTCAGATTCGCCGGCCTGCGGGACCTGGACCCGTTCAGCCCGGTCTGCCTGGAATCGGATGACTACCTGAGTGCCGAGCGTCTCCAGCTCTGGAACGAAGCTGCGGATGAGTCGGTGACGCAATGATCAGCAACCAGGCGGTCGAGACCAAATCGATCGTGATGACGTCGGCGGCGAGTGCGGATCTGGATCCGGCGCGGGCGGCGGCGGCGCTGGTCGAGGAGCTCGGCACCGAGGCCGCGCTGTACGCGGTCTTCGTGACGGCCGGATATCCACGCGGCGTGCTGGCCGAGGCGCTGGACGAGGCCTGGGGCGGGCGCCTGATCGGGTGTACGAGCGCCGGCAACATCGGCCCGGGGGGATTCGTGTCGGCGCCGGTGATGGCCGTCGCGCTGAGCGGGGGTGATCTGCGGGCCGAGACCGTAGTGATCGAACCGCTGTCGGAGTTGGCCACCGCGATCGAACGGGTGACGTCGGATCTGGAGCGGTTGCGAGCACCCGAACCTGGCCGTCAGTCGTTTGCACTGATGCTGGTCGACGGCCTGTCCCGGGTGGAGGAACAGGTCGCCGCCGGGCTGAAATCCGTGCTCGGGCCGATCCCCATGATCGGTGGCTCGGCCGGCGACGATCTCTCCTTCATCGAGACGGCCGTGCTGGGCGGTGGCTCGTTCGCGGCGGACCGAGCAACCCTGACCGTGCTGTCCACGACCGCGCCGTTTCGAGCCTTCCGGATCCAGCACTACCAGGCGGGGGAGGAGATCCTGGTGATCACCGAGGCATCGCCGGACGAGCGACTGGTGCACCAGATCAACGGGATGCCTGCCGCAGAGGCCTTCGCGGAGGCGATCGGGGTGCCTGTCGCGGACCTGCGATCGGAGCATTTTTCCAAGACTCCGTTGCTGCTGCGCGCGGGGGGCGAGACCTGGATTCGCTCTATCTTCCATGCCTCGCCCGACGGAACCCTGCAGTTCTTCGCCTCCATCGATACCGGGGCGGTACTGCGGCTGGGCAGTTCCGGCGATGCCGAGCGACTGATGCGCGAGGAGATCGACGCGATCGGCGGCGAACTCGGCGGACCGGTCACCGGGGCGCTGACCTTCGACTGCGTGCTGCGCCGGTCGGATTTCTCTCGAACCGGGTTGAACGACGCCATCAGCCAGACGATGTCGCAATATCGGATGGCCGGATTCAGCACCTACGGCGAACAGTTCGATGACTTCCACATGAACCAGACGATGGTGGGAGTGGCTTTCGGTGGCTGAGACGATCGAGGATGCGCGCGCCACAATCGAACGGCTCACCCTGGCCAATGCCCGGCAAAGAGCCATGATCGGTGCTCTGGTGGACGCCGCCGAGCGACCGGTCAAGCGACCGACGCACAGCTCGACGTATACCCGATGGGAACGAAATGACATCCTGAATAAGGAAGTTGAGAGTCGGACGTGGAAGATCGGTGCGTCGGAGCGATTGCTGCGCAGCGTCATCAATTCCCTGGACGGCAGGATGTGCATCCTCGGCGACGAGGGGGTGATCGTTGGAACCAATCGATTGTGGGATGATTTCACGCAGGAAATGGGTTGGGGCACCGATGATTCCAGAGTAGGAGCGAATTTCTTCACGCTGATTCAACAGCTTCGAGGCGAACTGGCCAAGCCGCTGGCTGCCGCCATCAGGGAGATCCTCGCCGGCAAGTCCGGTCAGACCTCGCTCAAGGGGTATCTCCCGATGGTGGGGCGCGGTGAAGACATCTTGATCCGGCTGCATCCGGTGGTCGGCCACGACGAAGGCCGAGCGGTGATCACAATGATTGATATTTCACATGCCGTCCGGACCGAGCGTGATCTGCGTCGGCTCACGTCCGAGGCGCAGTTGCTCGCCCTGGTCGCGCAACACACCGACAACGCGGTGGTGATCACCGATGCGGTCGGCCAGATCGAATGGGTCAACGATGCGTTCTGCCGCACCAGCGGCTACCCGTTGGAAGAGTTGGTCGGCCTGAACCGGCAGGATCTGATCGACGACGCGTTCATGCAGACCCTGTCGTTCGTCGAGTTCTCGGAGGCGATCGGCCTCGGGCGCAGCGCCGACACGCAGTTCCCGAGCAAGACCAAATCCGGGGACACGTACTGGGTGCATGTCGAGGTGCAACCGGTCATGGAGGACGGCGTGACGGTGCGATTCGTCAGCGTCGAGCGGGATATCACCCGGCAGCGGGCTGCGGACAAGCAGTTGCGGGCGGCAACGACCAAGGCACAATTGCTCGCTGAGCAATTGAATTCCGAAAAGTCGCTGCTGAGCGAGGTTCTCGCCTCCATCCCGCACCTGGTGTATTGGAAGGATTCGAATCTGCGCTACACCGGGGTGAACCAGGCATTTCTCGCCCTGCGGGGTCTGCAGGACGAGACCGCGGTCCTGGAGCTGCTGGAGACCGAGCTGGAATGCTCCGACGAACTGTCCGTCACGCTGGCGCAGCTTGAGCCGCAGGTTCTTGAGACCGGGCGTCCGGTGGAAAATCAACGGCTCATCCTTGATCTCCCGGACCGGCCGCGGTGCAGCTTGCTGCTCAGCGTCCTGCCGAGGGTCGACGAAGAAGGCACGGTCTGCGGAGTGATCGGTGTCGCCGCCGATGTGACCCATGTCAGCACGCTGGAACAGCAACTCGCGCAGGCCACTCGGTTGGAGTCGATCGGACAGCTAGCGGCCGGGATCGCCCACGAGATCAATACCCCGGTCCAGTACGTCTCCGACAACACCCGCTTTCTGGTCGAGACGTTCGAGGAGGTGTTCAGCACGATGCGGGCGGTCGCGGCCCTGGCCGAAAACGACGAACCGGTCGCCGGCCAACTTCGGACCGTGCTGAAGGGGGTCGACCTCAGATTCCTCGGCGAGGAGATTCCCTCAGCCCTCAACCAGTCGCTGGAAGGGCTCGAGCGAGTCGCGCAGATCGTCCGGGCGATGAAGGACTTCTCCCATCCCGGACAGGGCAGAGTGGCGGCCGACCTCAACCGGGCGGTGGAGAGCACGGTTCAGGTGTCGCGCAGCGAGTGGCGTTACGTCGCGGAACTTGATCTCGATCTGCATCCGGACGTCGGGTTGGTGCGCTGCCATGAGGGGGAGCTGAAGCAAGTGCTGCTCAACATCGTGGTGAACGCCGCCCAGGCGATCGCCGGCGACGTCGCCAACCGCGCCGGCGAGAAGCTCGGGCGGATCAGCTTGCGCACCGAACGAGTGCCGGCCGGCGTCAGGATCACGATCGCCGATGACGGTCCGGGAATGGACGACACGGTCAAGAAGAAGATCTTCGATCCGTTCTTCACCACCAAGCCGGTCGGCCAGGGCACCGGCCAAGGGCTGAGCATGGCCTACGCGGTGATCCAGAAGCATGGCGGGACGCTGGCAGTCAGTTCCACCCTGGGAGTCGGGTCGACCTTCACCATCGATCTACCGGATGATCCATGCGGGTAGATTGCCCGGGTGATCGAGATCAAACGTGAGGTCCTGACCTGGGAACGATTCGGCAGCGCGACCCGCGAGTTGGCGCGCAGCGTCGTCGACAGCGGGTACGAACCGGAGATGGTGATCGCGATCGCCCGGGGTGGGCTGGTGCCGGCTGGAGCACTGGCCTACGCGATCGGGATCAAGGCGGCGGGTACCCTCAACGTCGAGTTCTACAGCGACGTTGAGGAAACCCTGCCCGATCCGGTGGTGCTCGAACCGTTGCTCGACACCGATGCGGTGATCGGGAAACGGTTGCTCGTGGTTGACGACGTCGCCGACTCCGGTCGGACCCTGCACCTCGTGCTCGGGCTGCTGCGTGGGCATACCCCGGAGGTCCGCTCGGCGGTGCTCTACACCAAGCCCCGGACGATCGTCCGGCCGGACTACTCCTGGCGGGAGACCGACCGGTGGATCAATTTCCCCTGGTCCACCCAGCCGGTGATCACTCCGAGTACCGCCATCTCCTGACCCGGTCGGCCGAAAACAGCTGAACCGGCGAGTGCACCTGCCGTAGCTAGAACGCGGTCTTCGACACATCGCGCTCTTACCAGGCAGGTGCACCTCATCGCCGTCTGACGCTACGTCAAGCCGGGCGTCTGAGCACCCTCAAATCGGCGCCTTAGTCGTCTTCCGCCGTCATGCAGATGACGTAGGCCTGAATCGTTGCGGCAGCGCCGTCGGCCACCGCTACCCACGCCTGCGGGCTGTCCATCGGATAGCTCCCGGTCACCAGGTCTCCGCTCGCCAGGTTGTCGGTCGTGTACCCGCCACCGACCGCTACCTTGCCCGACGAGCAGGTCGCCGTGCTGGCAGGGAGGGTAGCCGTACCAACGGCTGCGTTCGGCGTTGGATCGATGATCCGCTCATACCCGGTGGTTCCGGCGTCGCCCTGCTGGGCGACGCCGGTGGTCGGCCAGGTCGTGGCCCCCCTCGGGCCGTAGAAGATCGGCGCGGTACCGGGATCCCGGATGTAGAAGTCGCCAACGGTGCCACCCGTGGGGGTGCTGGTCCCGGACAGCACAGTCTTGCCCGCTGCACCCGACGCACCTGCCGAACCCGATGCGCCCGGCGACCCGGTCGCCCCGGTCTCACCCGTCGCGCCCCTCGGCCCGGTCGCCCCATCGGAGCCGTTGGCGCCATTTGTCCCAGGTGGCCCGATCGGACCGGCGGGCCCCACTGGCCCCGCAGGCCCGGCTTCCCCGGTGTCACCCTTCTCGCCGGTGAGCCCGATCAAACCCTTGGGGCCCTTCTCTGACCAGGTCACCAGTTCTTCATCGGAGCGACACTTCTTGCTCGCGGAGCGCACGTAGCGCATGGCGCCACCATCGTCGCTGACGCACGCGCGGATCTTGGTGGACGCCGCCGCGGCGGTCGGGTTCGCGCCGGCGATGCTGACGGTTCCGGCCACGGCACCCACCGCCATCGCCGCACCCACCATGGTTAACGCCACCATTCTCGGTGGAGAAGCAATGAACACAGCATTCCTCTCGGTTGACCTCACGGAACTCCAGCAAAGGGACGACGAAAATACCCGCAGGGCATCGGTTTAGAGATCGCAGCAGGATGTCGCCAAAGGAAGCGAAGTGACTCCTGAGTGCAGAGTAGTGCCGCTGTCGGCCCCTCGAGATCGTCCGGAAGCGACTGAGAATCCATACTGGAGTGGGCAAGAAGGAAGGATCGGCGTGCGGAAGCGCGGCTAAATCAGGTGAAGTCGCATCCGAGCGATGGTGGTTTTGCCCGGAGCGTCGGGCGAGTCGCGATGACACCTGGCGGTGAACGCCAAGCCGGACGGGCCTGGGCGCTGATCGATCACGCCGACTCGCGCACCACCAGGGTGAGTCCGACCTGACGGGAGTGAGCTCGGAGATCTTGATTACCGGTGAGCATCAATTCCACCAACTCCAGGGCGTACCGGGCGAGTTGGGGCTTGTCGATCGAGAGCGTGGTCAGTTCCGGCGTGACGAGGG
This sequence comes from Kineosporiaceae bacterium, assembly GCA_035474375.1. Classification (GTDB taxonomy): domain Bacteria; phylum Actinomycetota; class Actinomycetes; order Actinomycetales; family Kineosporiaceae; genus JANNPJ01. The sequence continues at coordinate 8,283 of DATINJ010000074.1, forward strand.
CACCCACGTCCAATCCGTCCGTCCCCACCACGGCGATTTGCTCGGGTACCCGGATGCCCGCTCGGGCAAAGCCTTTGAGTGCTCCGATCGCCATCACGTCGTTGTAGACCAGGACGGCGTCGGCCTCCGGGTAGCGCTCCAGGAGCGTGCCCGCTGCCTGGATGCCGCCCTGGTGGGTCTCGTCGGCGTGAAGCTCCGATTCGGGTGTCCAGGCGAGGCCGTTCTCGCTCAGGTACGCCCGGAAGGCTTCCTGTCGTGATGAGCCGGGAAGCTGAGCCGAGTCAATCATCGCGATCCGAGTGCGTCCGGTCGCGGTCAGGTGATCCATGGCCGCGGTGACGCCGGCCCGGTGATCTATCTCGACCTGGGCATCCACGGCGGCCTGGGGCGCACCGCCCAGCATGACGGTGGGAATCCCGAGAATGCCGCCGCGGAGGTCGTCAATGGGAACCATGCCGACGGTGCCGTCGCGGCAGCCGGTCAGAACCAGCGCATCGACGCGGCGCAGTAGCGAGGCGATCCGGGCCTTCGACTGGACCTCGTCGTCCCCGGTGTCGCACAGGATGACACTCCAGGCCCGCTCGGCGGCGATGCGGCTCAGGGCCGACGCGAGCTCGGGGTAGTAGGGGTTGCGGAAATCCTCGACGACCAGACCGATCGCCACGTCCCGTCCACGCACCAGACCCTGAGCCGCCCGGTTGGGGCGGTAGTTGAGCGCTCTTGCCGCGTCGACGACCCGAGCACGGGTGGCTTCGCTGATGTCGGGCAGTCCGTTGAGGGCGCGGGTCACGGTCTGTCGGGAGACGCCTGCGACGCGCGCGACATCAAGGATGGTCACCGCGGGAGCACTACTTGCCATGGCCTCACAGTAGGCCGTACGTTCACCACCGTGAACGTTCACGGTGATGTTCAACGAAAGGAGTGAACGCCCTGATCAACGAGACGGAAGCGCCGCCGCAAGGACCGTCCGACGCCGCGAAGCGAGCTCGCGCGGCGGTGGGAGTTCTCTTCCTGACCAACGGCGCGATCTTCGCGAGCCTCCTGCCGCGCTATCCGGAGATCAAGGCGGACCTCGCCCTGAGCAATGCCGAGTTCGGGCTTGCCGTCTCCGCGTTCCCCTTGGGCGCTCTGATCGCCGGCCTGACCGCCGGCATCCTGATCCGGCGTCTCGGCTCTGCGCGCACCGGGATCGCAGCCACCGCGCTCGCGGCGGTGAGCATCCTGGTTGCCGGGGTGGCCCCGACCGGCGTCCTGTTGGCCACCGGGCTCTTCCTGGCCGGCGCGATGGACGCGATCGCCGACGTGGCGCAGAACTCGCACGGCTTGCGGATCCAGAAGATGTACGGACGCTCGATCTTGAACTCGTTTCATGCGGTGTGGAGCATCGGGGCAGTGGCCGGCGGTGCGCTCGGAGCGCTCGCCGCGGAAGTTGCCCTGCCCCGGATCGCCCAACTGGGCGTTTCCGCTGTGTTCTTCAGCCTGCTGGCGCTGGGCTCGCGGCGCTTCCTCCTGGCCGGCCCGGAGCCGGACGCCACGCCCGATTCTGACCGGGAACAGCAGCCGGGTCAGGGCTTTCGGGTGTCTGGACTCGTGACCAGGTACGGGGTGCTCGCCGCTCTGGTCCTGATCGCAGCGTCCGGCGCTCTCGTCGAGGACGCGGGCAGCACCTGGTCGGCCATCTACCTGTCCGGGGCGCTGAGCGCCTCGCCCTTCGTCGCCGGGACCGGCTTCATCGCCTTGCAGGGGTCACAGTTCGTCGGACGCCTGCTCGGCGACCGCCTGGTGGACCGCTACGGGCAGCGCTACATAGCCCGGATGGGTGGGGTGATCGTGTTCCTCGGGATGGGCACGGCCCTCCTGATGCCGACTGTGGCCGGGACGATCGTCGGGTTCGGGCTGGCCGGCCTCGGCGTCGCAACGCTGATCCCGGCGGCGATGCACGGCGCCGACGAGTTGCCAGGTCTGCGTCCCGGCGCGGGACTGACGATTGTCAGCTGGCTCCTGCGGGTCGGTTTTCTCGTGTCGCCGCCGGTCGTCGGGGCGATTGCTGACTCCTCGACCCTCCGGCAAGGGCTGTTCGTCGTCCCGCTGGCTGGTCTCCTCGTCGTGCTCTCCGCGAGAGTCCTCGCCGGAAGGAGCACCACCGTTGCGAGTGGATGAGAGCTCCGGACCCTAGCCCTGCCTTGTGACCCGGCCAGCAGGACGGCTCCGACCCAGCGACGCCCGATGAACTCCAACGCCCGCTGAAAGGAGCGGCAGGTGTCGTCCGCTACGACGTAGTGCCGTGCGGCGGGCCTGGCGGATTTCGTCGGCGATTTCACTAGCTCAAATCCACTACTTGAGGAACTGCACGAGTTCACGATGTGCTGCGCGGGATTTACAGATCTGTCGCGATCTTGCCGACGCCGCCCTCACCGGCGTCCCGGTGGTGCATCTGCGCGATGCGCTGGATCAGTTGGGTGCCCGCAGCCCGCTGTTTCAGTTGAAGCTGAACTGTTTACGCTATTGCGAGTTGGTGCATGCCCACCACGGTGCTGAGGACCGTTCGCTCTTTCCTGCGGTGCGGGCCAGCGCGCCGGAACTGAGCGCCGTCATCGACCGACTGGAGGCCGATCATCGGGTGGTAGCTGACCTCCTTGATCAGATCGAGGCGATCGCGCCTCAGCTCGACAGTGCTGAGACGACCGCCGCCAGAGAGCGGCTGGCCGCAGCGCTCACCGCGTTGTCAGGTGACCTCCTCGAGCACCTGGACGTCGAGGAGAGGCTCTGGCTCCGGTCTTCTTGTCCTGGAAGAGTTGGCCGCCGCGCGATCTTGCCGCTCAGGGCTGACCGGCTCCCGCTGGCCTCCCGGTGTCGCCTCGGCGAGGTTGTCGGTGGAGCTGGATAGCCTGGCGCGCATGACAGAACGGTGGAGTCCCGAGCGGGTGGTCGCGTTGGCGCCCGATCCTGCTCGGGTCGCCGCCGGGCAACGGCTGGCGACGGCGGCGAACTGGTCGGACGCCGCGTCCAGCGCTGATTCGCAGGCTCTCTGGGGTCAGTGTCAGGGCAGTGGGAGGACGCCGTATCGCACGGTGGTTGATCTGTCCGGTCCGGCGTACAACTGCTCGTGCCCGAGCCGGAAGTTCCCTTGCAAACATGCGCTTGGGCTGCTGCTCTTGTTCGCTACCGGGCAACTGCCCGAGGTGGCTGAGCCGGCCGACTTTGCCCAGGTGTGGCTCACCGCCCGGGCTGAGAAGGCGGGAAGAGCCGCTCAGCGCGAGCGGGCTGATCATGCTGAGCGGGCTGATCATGCTGAGCCGGCCGCAGCTGCGGTGGCAGCAGCGAAACGAGTTGCCCAGCGCAAACTGCGAGTCAGCGCGGGTCTCGACGAGCTGGACCAGTGGCTCGGCGATCAGATTCGCACCGGGCTCTCTGGTCTCGACCGAGCGGGCTACGGGCAGATCGAGATGATCGCCGCCCGAATGGTCGATGCCCAGGCTCCAGGTGTGGCCGGCCGGTTGCGCCGGCTACCCGCCGTGCTCGCCTCGGGAGAAGACTGGCACGCCCGACTGCTCGAGCAGTACGCCCTGCTTCGGCTGCTGATCCGGGCGCACCGGCGGCTGGCCGAACTACCGGCGCCGTTGGTGGCCGCCGTGCGTGCCCACATCGGCTACCCGACGTCCCGGGACGACGTGCTGGCCGGGCCGTCGATTCGGGACACCTGGGCGGTGTTGGGGCAGCGAGACACGATCGAGGATCGTCTGGTCACCCGACGAATCTGGTTGCGCGGTGCGAACACTGGCCGGCCGGCTCTGGTCCTCTCGTTCGCCCCGCCGGGGCAGCAACTCGATGGTTCCCTGCTGCCCGGCACCGGTCTGGACGCCGACCTGCATTTCTATCCCGGTGGTATTCGCGCGCTGGTCGGTACCCGGCACGGTGATCCGGGCTTGTTGCCCCGACTCGCAGCGGTCGGGGTCAGCGCGGCGCTCGCCGAATACAGTGCCGCACTGATGGCTGATCCCTGGACGGCGAGCTGGCCGGTCCTGCTCGACTCCGTCGCTCCGGTCCGGGAGGACGGCCGCTGGCTGCTCTGCGAAGGTGGCGGAGCCGCGCTTCCGCTGGCCCGGTCCGCCGGTGACCCATGGCGGTTGCTGGCGGTCAGTGGCGGTGAATCGGTAACCGTGGCGGGCGAATGGTCGACGGAAGGGTTCACCCCGCTTTCCGTCGTCCAGCGCCAGGAACTGGTGTCGCTATGAGCGAATACTCCGACGCACACTGGTGGGATGAGCTCGCGGTTGCTGCCCTGCTTGGCACAGATCGTCGCCCGATTACTGAGTTTGCTTTCATGCCCGGCAAACTCGGTACGACAGCGGCTCGGTTGACCGGAGATCAGGCGGCCGTGCTGCTCGATGCCGCCGCGCTCGCGGTCGGCTATCGGCGCGGCGGGGTGACCGCCGGTCGAGCGATGACTGAACCCGATCGGGCTCCGGCAGACGGTCTGCCTCGGGCCGGCCGGAAGGCGGCTGCTCGACTGATCGATCTTCTCCAGGGCGCCGACCTGGAACTGCTGATGTTCTGGTGTTCGACGGCTGCCGAGATGGGTCGGCTGGCACCGCCGGAATGCCTGCCCGATCTGCTTGATCTAGGGGTTAAGCAACCAGTCTTGCGCCCGGCGGTCGCCCCGGTGCTCGGCGAGCGCGGTCGCTGGCTCGCTCGCCAGCAACCGGCGTGGACGAAGGCGTTCCCGGCCGTCGTCAACCCCGCCGACTCCGCCACGGACCCGGCTGAGGCCAAGCCGATCGATCCACAGATCTGGTACCTGGGTACCCCGGTGCAGCGAGCCAGTTGGTTGCGGGCGATCCGGCGAGTCGACCCGGCCGCTGGGGTAGCCGCTCTGGCAGCTACCTGGGCGAAAGAGTCGGGCCCGCATCGGGCCGGATTCCTCCCGTTGCTGAGCGAAGGCCTCGGCCCGGCCGACGAGGCCCTGCTCGAGACGGCCCTCGACGATCGCCGAGCAGATGTCCGCCAGGTGGCCGCAGACCTGCTCGCCGCGCTCCAGACCTCCGACTACGCAGACCGAATGCGTTCGCGGGCAAAAAGATTCGTTCATCCAGAGCGGGTGATGCTGCGGACCAAGCTGGTGATCGACGTCCCTGATCGGCTTGATCCGGCGGCGGTCCGAGACGGCCTGACCGACAGCCGTCCAGGCACCCGGATGACGGCCGAGTCTCGCAGTCAGTGGTGGCTGGAGCAGGTGATCGCGGCGACCCCGCTGAGCGCCTGGAGTCAGCTTTTCGACACCCCCGAGGCAGCCATCGGGCATCACTTCGATGAGCCATGGCACCAGGCGATTCAGGCCGGCTGGGCCTGGGCGGCCTTCCGGCAGCGAAACGTCGACTGGGCGGTCGCGTTACTCGGTACCCGGTCCCGGTATCGGGTAGAAGAGCTGCTCAGCCTGCTGGACGGCGAGGTGCTGGTCACCGCCCTGCGGCGGCGCCTGGCTCACCTCGGTCCGGCCGAGGTGCAATTGCTGGGCCGGTACCTGGACGTCTGCCCGAGCCCGTGGCCGCCGGAGGTGGCTGCCGACGTCCTGGCCTGGCTACAGCCCCGGATGCCGCAATTGCACCCACGATCGGCGCAGCCGGTGCTGAACCTGATGTCCTACCGGTTCCCGATCGAAGCCGGCCCGGCGGTCATCGCCGCGGCCGACGATCTTCCGCTCGACGACCTGTGGCGGTCCGCGCTGCGGTCCGTCGCTCGCCTGATCTCTGTCCGTACCCGGATCTATGAGGAGCTCCAGTGACCGCCGCCCCCATCACCCCCGAGGCTTTGCTGCGCCCGCACGCGGAGGATGAGTACGCGCAGGAGTTGATGGCCCTGGCGGCGAACGATGATCGGCCCCGGCCGCCGTCCTGGAAGCTTTCGCCCTGGGCAGTGGTCGATTACCTGCTGGGCGCCACGCTGGCCGACGGCACGGTGATTTCCCCGAAGTACGTCGGTCCACGGCGGCTGATGGAGGTAGCCGTCTCTACGCTGGCTACCGACCGTGCGCTGCTCCTGCTCGGCGTTCCGGGAACGGCGAAGACCTGGGTCTCCGAGCACCTGGCCGCGGCGATCTCCGGTGACTCGACGTTGCTGGTGCAGGGCACGTCTGGGACGGCGGAGGAGTCGGTCCGGTACGGCTGGAACTACGCCCGACTGCTCGCTGAAGGGCCCAGCAACGCAGCTCTGGTCGCCTCGCCGATCATGACCGCGATGCGGGAGGGGCGGATCGCCCGGGTGGAGGAACTGACCCGGATGCCGTCCGACGTTCAGGACGCCTTGATCACCATTCTCTCCGAGAAGACCCTGCCAGTGCCGGAACTGGCCACCGAAGTTCAGGCGACCAAAGGCTTCAACGTGATCGCCACGGCCAACGACCGCGACCGTGGGGTCAACGAGCTGTCCTCCGCGCTGCGTCGCCGGTTCAACACCGTGGTTCTGCCGCTGCCGAGCAGTGAGGCGGAGGAGGTAGACATCGTCGCTCGCCGAGTCGGTCAGCTCGGGGTGGCGTTGGAACTGCCCGAGGTGCCGGAGTCCTTGGCCGAGATTCGCCGCGTCGTCCAGGTGTTCCGGGAACTGCGCTCTGGGGTGACGGCGGACGGCCGGACCAAGCTCAAGTCGCCGTCCGGCACGTTGTCCACCGCCGAGGCGATCTCGGTGGTGACCAACGGGATCGCCCTGTCCGCACACTTCGGCGACGGAGTGCTGCGCCCGGCGGACATCGCGGCCGGCATCCTCGGCTCGGTGATCAAGGACCCGGTGGGGGACAGGCTGGTCTGGTCCGAATACCTGGAGGTCGTCGTCCGGGACCGGCCCGAGTGGAGCGACTTCTATCGCGCCTGCCGAGATGAGAGCCAGTGAGCGAGCCCGGAGGCGCGACGACGTTCGGAACGGGACGACGCAACCCCACCGAAGGTGCCGTGAGCGAGCCCGGAGGCGCGTCGATGTCTGGACTGAGGAGACGCAACCCCATCGAAGATGCGGGACGGTCGACGAGGGAAGACATCGACATCAGCGCCGGAGGGCTCGCGAACCATCAACAGGGACGGTCGTCTCGTTCCGAACGTCGTCATGCTGCGCCGGAGGGCTCGCGAGTAATCAATAGAGTGAGCGAGCCTGGCGGCCCGACCGTGTCGGTGCTGGGGATTCGGCACCACGGGCCGGGCTCGGCTCGGGCGGTGGCGGCGGCGCTGGCCGAGTTGCAACCGGATGCCGTGCTGATTGAAGGGCCGGCCGACGCGGGGCCGTATCTGGCGCTTGCCGCTGCCGAGGCGATGCAGCCGCCGGTGGCGCTGCTCGCCTATGCGGCGGACAACCCGGCGCATTCGGTGTTCTGGCCGTTCGCCGTGTTTTCTCCGGAATGGCAGGCGCTGACCTGGGCACTGGAACATGGGGTCGACGTCCGATTCTGCGACCTGCCGGCGTCGATGGTGCTCGCGCCGTCCCGTACCGCGCCCTCGAGCACCGCGTCGTCGAGCACCGCGTCGTCCGGCGCGGGCGGGGACGACACCGGTACGGGTGATGTTCTGATTGATGAGGACGGCGCGGACTCGGCGTCGGTCCGGACCGACCCGCTGGCCATGCTCGCGTTGGCTGCCGGTTACGACGACCCGGAACGCTGGTGGGACGACGTGATCGAGTCACGGGTCGCGGAACCCGGCCAGGACAGCCTGTTCTCGGCGATCGGTGAGGCGATGGCCGAGCTGCGGTCGATCACCCCGCTGCCGTCCTGGGCCGAGCAGCAACGCGAGGCCCGGCGCGAGGCGTACATGCGGACCCAACTGCGGGCGGTGCTGGCCGCCGGAGCCGAGCGGGTGGTGATCGTCTGCGGCGCCTGGCACGTGCCGGCCCTGACCGGGAAGCTGCCGAGCGCGGCCGCCGACGCGCGGGTACTGAAGGGCACCCCGAAGCGCAAGATCGCCCTGACCTGGGTCCCGTGGACCCATTCCCGGTTGTCCGTCGCCTCCGGTTACGGAGCCGGCGTCACCTCGCCCGGCTGGTACCACCACCTGTTCAGCCACCCCGACCTGACTGTCACCCGCTGGCTGACCAAGGTGGCCCGGGTGCTGCGCGAGGAGGACCTGCCGGTCTCCAGCGCGCACGTGATCGAGGCGGTCCGGCTGGCCGAGGCCCTGGCCACCCTGCGCGGTCGCCAGCTTCCCGGCCTCGACGAGGTCACCGAGGCCACCCGGTCGGTACTGGTGGACGGCGACGAACTGGCCCTGGGGCTTGTCACCTCGCGACTGGTGGTCGGGGAAGCGCTCGGGGCGGTGCCGGAGGGCACGCCGACGGTGCCGCTGGAGGCCGACCTGCGGGCCCAGGCCCGCCGGTTGCGGCTGAAGTTCGAGGCGCTGGAGCGGACCCTCGACCTCGACCTGCGCAAGGACGGCGACCTGA
>DATINJ010000075.1:0-18276 GCA_035474375.1 Kineosporiaceae bacterium
GGCTCTGGCTTGACGGTGTTGGCAGGTGGAACTGGCGGCGGTGACGGCGGCTCGAGTCACGCGAAGCATCCCATGCGTCGATTGAACTCCGTCAGCGAGACCGAGTCGGTGCCATCTCTGCTGGCCAAGGCTGAGGGCGGAACCGAGATGGCTAGCGCCGAGGGAGGAGCCAGCTATTAGGGCATGTAGCTCGGGGTATCTGGGAAGGCCTACGAACGCCGAAGATCACCATGCTGGTCTTCGGAATCGAACCGGATAAGGAATCTTGCCGACGGAACTAGGGATGCAGACCGAGCTAGGGATCGCCTCTGCCGAGACGGACCTGGGCAACGGGCTGCCTTCCCGACGGTCCACGCTAGGGCCTATCAAATTGATCTCCGGGAGGTATGTCCGCCAAGGCCGCAACTGCGCCCTGCCACTTCGGACTTGTGGCACGCAAGTGCGCAACTCTCGCATCTTGGGTGATCTGAGGCGACTGCATCTCGAGCTACTCGGATTGACCTCTCCGACCGCTGATAGCTTCGCCAGGAGTCGGAGGAAGATCGACAACGCACCAAGAAGTCCGCGGGTGCTACATCAATCGAATTCTTGATTCGCCACAGCATAGGGTCGGTTTCATCGCGGGGAGATCGGATGCCACCCGTTCATCCAGGCTGATGACCTATGCGCTGATACTTCGAACGCACCCGCTTGATCCGAGCTCCCATGAGCAATTGTTGAGCGAGGCTCCGATGATTCAGTACTCACCGCTGACAGTGGCGCAGAGTCAGCTACGTGCCAGGGGACAGTGCATTCGGTTCGCGATGCCGAAGCACCCAAGACGCAGCATCGGAGAATCAATGCGCTCCCGGCGCACCCGGCCCATCTCGTAGCCGGGAGGAGCGCCTGTCGTGGCGAGGACTCGACTTAGTAGACGCACTCGTCGCCCGCCGTAGCCGAGCGAATTGCTGTCTCCCCCGCGGAGGAAAAGGGATTGCCCTTCTCACCGCTTCGCATTGTCGAGGACCGCGACTCCCCACTCTGGATGCCGGGATTCCAGGGCGAGGGAGCTGAAGGATGGAGCCGGCAACCAGTGCTCGCCTCAGAATTCTCACGTGAGCAATCCTTTGGTGGCTCGGCGCGCAGGCAGTCCACAAGCTTGTGTAGATCTTGGCCACAGCAGGCCCGGGGTCAGCGGGCGGGAGCGCCATCGTTCATCGGGGCAAGCTCGCACTGCTGATGAAGCCCTCTCGGCTGGGAGGAAGCGGACCTCATGCCGACGGTCTTGGATGGGCCGAGGTCAAGAGGGCAGCCGCGTAGATGGGCCGTGTCCGGACGAATTCTGGAGGCCTAGGAGGACGGCGCTCGAAGGGCCACACCCAGCTGCCCCAAAGCCCTTCCGCCAGGAAAGCGCTCCGTAGGCAACCCCAGCCAGCCAACCCCACGAGCACTCCCCAGCTCTAGGAAGCTCTGAAGTCCTGTAGTCGGCGACGGCCAGAAGGGCACGGTCAGACGAAGGACGGGTCGCACTCGGACGAAGGTCCCAGGGCCGCACTCGGACGAAGGCCCCAGGGCCGCACTCGGACGAAGGAGGGACCACAGACTCGGACGAAAGCCCGAGGGGCGCAGTCGGACGAAGGACGGGGGCGGTAATAGGACGAGGGCCGGAGAGCCACAGTCGGACGAAAGCCCGAGGCCACACTCGGATGCGGGCCCCAAGAAACAAATCCACAGATGCGCCTGCGGGACAGGTCTGATCCCATCGGTTGCGACTCGCATTGGTTCAGACGGGCAGCCCGCCGACGTCGTCCACATTCCGAGGAGGAGACACTGGCCGTTGCGGAGTACCCGTTGGTGGTCGCCACGCTGGGGCCGAAGGGCTCTTTCCCGAACACCGGCCCGTCCGCGGCCAAGCACCGCAAAGCGGCAGACGATCCCGAACTGTTCGTCGCTGGCTGGACCGTGACTGCCAATCGCTCGCCGATACCGCCGCCGAAGACGTGGGCGTCCCTCAGTCGATATTGACGGTTGCCCAGAGCAAGATGATCGACTTAGCCGAAGCCCAGTGGCGCATTCATGGGTCGGATCGACCCCTCCGGCGAGCCATCGGACCTATCCGTCGATTCACGTGAAACATGCGCACAGCACGAATAGCGGGGTGTATTCGGCTGTGCACAAGCCTGTGGAAAGCCCTGTGCATAGATGTGCCGCTCAGCCCAAGATCGACGAGGACCCTAGACGCGCGCATTTCGATGCGCTGCTCCGTGCGCGCGTTTTGCGCCTCTGGCCTGCCGCAACACGTCTGCCCGCAGAAGACCACCAGTACCGTGGCCTGCGAGTCGGCATGGGGCTGGGAATCCACCGTCGGCAAATCGGCCTGTGGATAAGTCTGTTGATTAGTCAGTGGAAGATGGTGACGCGCTGACGCCATCAAGCAACAGCGGCGCTTTGGGTTCGAGTTCGGGGCGGCAGCAACGATGGCTGTGCGCACATTCAGGTCCCGGATGGCTGATGCGTGCGACCTCCGTGGAGCAGCGTTCTACTCCGCATTGGACTGACCGTCTGCAGCTGAAGATCAATCCAACCGGTAGCCGGCCGACATCCAGACCAAGCCGCTGTCCCTGTAGACGATCTAGCGGAGTGGTCTCTACGGTGTCACCGACACCGAGTTCGAATGCCTGCACTCTGCCTGTGCAGTCGCGCTGAGCGACGGATTGCTCCGGGCTGAACCCCGTCAGCATCGCCAATGCCTCCCTCCCAATCGACCTCACCGAAACCCTGTCTCGTCAGGTATCAGCGTTTCGGGCGGTCGATCACCTTCCTCGGCCCGGTCCGCACATGGCTCGTGGGCCCGCAGATCGCAGCGCTTCACTCACGGCCATCTACACAATCCGGATAACGGGGCAGCCGTTAAAGCCGGCCAGGATGGCAGCCTGGACGCGGGTGATCGAGCAGTCGAGCGGCAGACAGAGCCGCATGTCCTGCCAAGGGTCGTGGCCCGAAGCAGTACCAGCCGTGCAAGTGATGGCTAAGCCAACAGCACTCGACGAACCTTGCCGCTCGCGCTTGGTGATCTCGGTTGAGGCGAGAGGGTCAACTGGCTCCAACGCGCCTCGTGTGAGGTTGGCAAGACCGCATAGGCACAGCAAGGCACCCAGCCTTCGTCCAGCTCTGGGCCCAATGGATCAACGAAATTGCCTGTACCCACACGGGCATCGTGGGTTCACAAGGACAGACGGACGTCGCCCACTTCTGCCGTCGAGAGACCAGCGACCCGGGCAAGGCACCCCGGCAAGCTAGGTAGCGAGGGAAGCCAGGAAGCCAGGAAGCCAGGAAGCCAGGAAGCCAGGAAGCCAGGAAGCCAGGAAGCCAGGAAGCCAGGAAGCCAGGAAGCCAGGAAGCCAGGAAGCCAGGAAGCCTAACTGCGCTTGCTGCGCCGTCCAGTGCCACTTGCCGGGCGCTGCCCCGGTGCAGCAGCCCGCTTCGCCCGCGGCTTCTTCACCGACTTCTTAGCGGCCGTCCTAGGCCGTTCACCGGCTACCACCCGAACCACCGTGGTGGGCGTTTCAAGTACCCCAACACCACAGACCGCGACCGACCACTCCACCGCGCCAAGCTGCTTCAGGATCGCTTCAGCCTCAATCAGTTCCTCGGCTGCACTGTCGCCCTTCATTGCCAGCAACTCGCCACCTGGCCGCACGAGAGGCAGACAGAGGTCGAGGAGACCAGGTAACGGCGCGACCGCTCGAGCGGTGACCACATCAAATGTTCGGTCGGTCTCAACCACAGCATTTGCTCGACCTCGAATGATCTCCACGTTCGAGAGGCCCAACTCAAGAACAACCTCTCTGAGCCAGACCACCCGCCGCAGGAGCGGCTCGACCAAGAAGACCGTCACGTCGGGGCGAGCAATCGCGATCGGCAGGCCCGGCAAGCCTGCTCCACTGCCGATATCGGCCAGCTCTACCCCAGGCGCGATCAGCTCGGTGAGCGCTACGCAGTTCAGGAGATGACGATCCCAGATTCGCGGGATCTCCCGCGGACCGATCAGGCCGCGCTCAGCACCCGTCGTTGCCAGCGCTTCAGCGTAGGTCTGAGCAACATGGAGTCGATCACCGAATAGCAGTTTGGCCGCGGCATCTGTTTCACGTGGAACTTCGGCCGAGTCGCTCGTGGCGCCCCTGTTCGTAGGAGAACTCATATCCCCGACTCGGTCGATTTCACGGGAGGTCAGGCCGAGGCCGGAAGGATCACGACATGCCGCTGCGGGTCGACGCCTTCGGACTCGCTGTTCAGCCCGGCGTCCGCCACAACGTCGTGAACGATCTTGCGTTCGAAGGCGGACATCGGCTCTAGGCTCAGCGGCTTTCCTGAGCGCTTCACTTCTTGGCAGGCCTTCGCAGCAGAGTCGGTGAGTACCTTCCGTCGGTGCGCTCGATGGCCGGCGATGTCGAGCATCAGCCGACTGCGCTCGCCCGTACTGGCCTGCACAGCCAGGCGGGTGAGCTCCTGCAGCGCCTCGAGGACCTCACCGTTCGAACCGACCAAACGACGTAGCGAGCGGTCGCTACCGCCTTCCGCCACGATGGCCAAGGAAGCTCGGCCGTTTTCCACATCAATGTCGATGTCGCCGTCCACATCGACGATGTCGAGCAGTTCTTCGAGGTAGTCGGCCGCCACCTCACCCTCTTCTTCGAGGTCCCGCACAGAACCACGAGAGGAACGACTGGCGGCCGGGGCCGCCGTAGCCTCGGCATCGCCGCTGGCGGATCCCTCAGCGGGCGCAGCATCCGCGTCAACCGCAGCCGAGGTAGCACTACTGGGAGCGGTCGGCGCGGCCTCAGCGGTCGACGCCGAGTCGCCCTCGACCGCTGACGCCTCCGGTGAACTCACGATCGGCTCACCCGCATCAGGCGATGAAGTACTCGCGGCATCCGTCGTGGTGCTGTCGACATCCGCATCATCGATCGGTCGATCCTGCACCGTCACAGTCTCACCCTGTTCACCGTTGCTCATGAAGTCTCCTCACCGCGGACCTCGCTCACGCGCATTGCCCGGTTACTCGCCATTCATCCGCAAGCTTGCAGGCCCTGAAGGACCACCATGGAATCCTGGCGGCGAAACCGTCCGGTCCCAAGGGTGTTCCATCCAATCGACCCTAGTCATCATTCGAACACTCTACGTCTCGGTAAATTTACTCCGTGTCGATCCCGAGGAAGGACCGGACGAAGGTCCAGAGCCTGGTCCTGTCGGGCGACTCGACGGCTTGGCACCGCTGCGCTTCCGCTTTGGCTGCTTCTTGGGTTGAATCCGCTGCCCCGGAACCGGTCCGTCGTCGACTACTTCCTCAGCCTGGGCGGTCTTGCTCAGGGAGACGCCGTTCGACTCCGGCAGGGCCGGCTTTCCACGCTTGGCTCGACGATCGTTCAGCGCCTTCTCCGCCGGCGAGCCGGGGGCGGGCATCCGGCGAATCACGTAGAACTGCTGACCCATCGACCAGACGTTCGTGGTGAGCCAGTACAGCAAGACACCGATCGGGAAGTTCACCCCGGACACCGCGAAAACCAGCGGCAGCACGTACAGCAGCACCTTCTGCTGCTGAGCGAACGGGTTGTCCAAGGCCGAGGCCGGCATGTTCTTCATCATCAGCTGGCGCTGCGTGGTGAAGGTGGACGCCGACATCAGGACGATCAGGACGATGGTAAGAATCTTCGTCGACATCAGGTTGGAGTTGAGGAACGTCGCTGAGATCGGCGAACCGAACAGCGTTGCCCGGTCTGCCTGCTCGCGCAGCTCGTTCGTCAGCGGGCCGATCGAGAAGCCGGGCTTCTGGATGTTGTTGAGCACCCGGAAGAGAGCGAAGAAGATCGGCGCCTGGAGCAGGATGGGCAGGCACGAGGCGAACGGGTTGGTGCCCGTGTCCTTGTAGAGCGCCATCGTTTCCTGCGTCATTTTCTGACGCGATTCCTGGTCTGTCTTGCCCTTGTACTTGGCCTGGATCTTCTTGATCTCCGGCTGTACCAGCTGCAGACCGCGGGATGCCTTGATCTGTTTGACGAACAGCGGGATCAGGATGATCCGGATCACGATCACCAGGCCGACGATGGACAACGCCCAGGTCCAGCCGGAGGCTTCGGGAAATCCGATGCGAGTCAGCAGCGAGTGCCACGTCACCATGAGCCAGGCAACGGCAATCTCGAGCGGCTTCAGGATGTTAGACATCGGCTCCTCGCCGGTTCAGGCAACACGTCGAAGTGACGACGGCGCAGGGGTCGTGCCAGCAGATGCGGTCGAGCCCTCAGCGGACGTAGTGCACTCCTCGGCCGAGGAGACATCGCCTCCGACCGGAGGAACGGTGTCAACGCCGCCGGAGTTCCAGGGATTGCACCGCAGCAGGCGCCATGCGGCAAGCCGACCGCCCCGAAGCACCCCGTGTCGGTCCACCGCGATCAACGCGTATTCCGAGCAGGACGGGTAGAACCGGCAGGTCGGTCCGTACATGGGAGAGATCACTGCACGGTAGGCACGCAATAACAAGACGACCAGTTGACGCGGAAGCCTCACGAGCGCACGGGCGAACCGTACGCTCACGATGCACCTTGATCCCGGTGAGTCTCTCTGGTGCCGTCTTGGCGGAGCAAACTCGCCAGTGCGCTGTCAAAATCGGCGGCTAGGTTCTTGGCGCCGGCCGCGGCCGGATTCGCCCTGACCACAACCGAAGATCCAGCCGGGAGCATCCCGATTCGATCCCTGGCGAGGTGCCTCAACTGCCGCTTCACTCGATTGCGAACGACCGCGTTCCCGACTGCCTTGGACACAACGAAGCCCACTCGAGTCGGTGCCTCGGTTCGGGCACGACTCAAGTGGACGACGAGCGTTCGGCGACCGGCACGACGTCCCGCACGCACTGCGGCGGTGAAGTCACTGCCGTTGCGCATTCGGTGAGCGGCTGAGAGCACCCCTAGGACCGCAACAGCGCGATCAGGCGGAAAGCTCGTCGCGACCCTTGCGACGGCGGGCCGCCAGAATGGCGCGACCGGCCCGGGTGCTCATTCGCAGCCGAAAGCCATGCGTCTTGGCGCGGCGCCGGTTGTTCGGCTGAAACGTCCGCTTGCTCACGTGAAGACTCCCGGTTCGTCATGCAGATCGGCGGGCAGCTGACATCGGATCGACGCCACCACCATTGACACCGACCTCCATCGGACGCCCACGCTGTTGCATGGGCACGCGAAGAGAGGTCGCCGTCAAGCCCTCCTACGGTACGGGGCACCTCGGCACGGGGTCAAACGCATCGGCACCAGTTGGGCCTCGGGTATCTGTCCGGCCGGGGGCTGGAGCACGTTCATGATCAGATGTGAGCTGGCATCCGGGATACGGTCCACCGAACACCTGAACCGTATCCGGTCCGGTCGGTCACGACTCGGTCACGACTCGGGGGAATCCGGTCGGTCCGACAGGCGGGATCAGACGCATTCGTCCACACCCGGGCCCCATGGACATCCGAGCACCAGCCCCACGGAGGGGCGCAACAAGCTATGGTCCTCTCCTGCGAGTCCATGGCGGGACAGCGACACGCCGGGTCCGCGAGAGCCAGGAGAACGGGTCGCCCTAGGCGGCGAAATGACGACCGCGAGCGCCGGGCGTTACTCGATATCTGGACTGTGGGGGCTGGGCGACGACGCTGGGTGATGGCGCACCCCTCTCTCTCGTACACAGCGTGTGGACAAAGGTGTGGACAAGTGCTTTGGATGGATGAGCAAGGGAAGGTGATCGGCGTTGTCTACGCCTGAGGAGAACTTCCCTGCGGTCTGGCGCCGCGCGCTCGAGTCGCTGGATGCGGCCGGGGTCACCCCTCAGCAACGCGCCTTCGTCCGTCTCGCCCGTCCGGTCGGTCTGCTCGACGGCACTGCTCTGCTCGCGGCGCCCAACGATCTCACCAAGGAGATCTTGGAGCAGCGCGTTCGGGACACCATTACTCAGTTGCTCTCCGAGCAACTCGGCTACGTCGTGCGACTAGCCGTCACAGTTGACCCCTCGCTCACCAATGATCCGTCCGGCCCGATTCCGTTGCCCTCGCCCCCGCGCTTGCTGGAGCGGGAGTTCGATGGCTCATCCGAACCCCGGAACCGCCGCGAGTTGGACGACGACAGCGATTTCCACACGTTCTCCCCAGAAGGCGTCCGGATCACCCAAGGCCGGCTCGACAACTCGATCGACGGTGGCGGTGCTGGCTCCAGCGACGAAGTGATCGACATCCGGAACTTCGAGCGGACCAATCCGGTCCCGGGCGGATACGCGCCGAACTCGCCGTTCTATGTCGGCCCTGATCGAGACCGGTACGTCGGCGACCGAAATGAACGCAACGACCGCCAAGGCCGAGATGACCGGCAGGACCGCAGCGACAAGAACGAGCGGCAGTCCGATCTCGGATCGACTCAGGGTTCGTCCACCAGGCATGACGACCGACCGGTGCGACGTCCACCGACCAAACCCCAGGCCGAGCCGGCCCGACTGAACCCGCGGTACACCTTCGAGACGTTCGTGATCGGGGCCAGCAACCGGTTCGCTCACGCTGCCGCAGTCGCGGTGGCCGAGGCGCCGGCCAAGGCGTACAACCCGCTCTTCGTCTATGGCGAGTCCGGGCTGGGCAAGACCCACCTCATGCACGCGATCGGCCACTACGCCCAGAATCTCTACCCAGGGGTCCGGGTGCGGTACGTGAACTCCGAGGAGTTCACCAACGACTTCATCAACAGCATCCGGGACGACAAGGCCAGCGCCTTCCAACGTCGCTACCGCGACGTCGATGTGCTGCTGATCGACGACATCCAGTTTCTGCAGGGCAAGGTGCAGACCCAGGAAGAGTTCTTCCACACGTTCAACACCCTGCATAACTCCAACAAGCAGGTCGTGATCACCTCGGACTTGCCGCCCAAGCAGCTGGCGGGGTTCGAGGAGCGGATGCGCTCACGGTTCGAGTGGGGTCTGATCACCGACGTCCAGCCTCCCGACCTGGAGACTCGGATCGCGATCCTGCGGAAGAAGGCGATCGGCGAACGGCTAGAGGTACGCGATGACGTGATGGAGTACATCGCCTCGCGGATCTCGACCAACATCCGTGAGCTCGAGGGCGCGCTGATCCGGGTGACGGCGTTCGCCAGCCTGAACCGCCAGCAGGTGGACCTCTCGCTGGCCGAGATAGTGCTCAAGGATCTGATCCCGGCGGACGACACCCCGGAGATCACCTCGGCCACGATCATGGCTCAGACGGCGGCGTACTTCAGTCTGTCGATGGAAGATCTTTGTGGGTCCTCCCGTTCCCGGGTACTCGTCAACGCCCGACAGATCGCCATGTACCTGTGCCGCGAGTTGACCGACCTCTCCCTGCCAAAGATCGGCCAGCTCTTCGGCGGACGCGACCACACCACGGTCATCCACGCGGACCGCAAGATCCGTACCTTGATGGCCGAACGTCGCTCTACCTATAACCAGGTGACCGAGCTGACCAACCGGATCAAGCAGACCTCACGCGCCTGATCCGCTAATTCATCGCTCGAGTCGTACCTGAGTAGCTTCACTGCGCCCCTATTAGCTTGCGTTCCGTCCCGGAATTCCGGGACGAGCCACGGCACATCGTCGTGAAGAGAGACGCTTCATACACAGCTTGGGGAAAAGCCTGTGGATGACGTATCTGGCCCCTCCTGACAACAAGCGCCACAATCCGCCGTCCACCGTCGGCAATGGTTCGAAAAGCCTTTGGTAGCCATCAGATGGCCACCCGGAGGGCGGCCGCGAGTCACCTGTGGCAATCCCGCCCGCCGCCAGGACGACGGTCCTGAGATGCCCTGGCGGCGTCCTGAGGATGCCCTGACGGCGCGTGGACGGCGTCCTGGCGGCAGGCGGACGATGTCGAAAGTGATGGCACCAAAGCCCTTTGGTGCCATGCAAACAGCCGTCCAGCGGTCGTCCGACAGCCTTCGCCGGCCCATCAACCGGAGCTCGAACCAGCCCCCAGAATCCGATCTCGGCCTCCGACGGACCGGATCCGGACCGGATTCGGACCTCCGATCATCGGGGTTTGAAGCTCGGAAGACGTTCCGCAAAAACAATTTTGGGGCGCCCAGTGGGTCTCATCCACACCTTCGGGCGCCCTTTTGCGTCCCCAGATGTGTCCCCAGCCCGTGGACAACCGGTGGAAAACTCACCCACAGCCTGGGGATGAACTGTGGACATCTTGGGGTCATCGGTGCATGACCGAATGACAACTTGTTGGTGACCCGTCGTCCATCCACGGACTGCCCACGGATCTTTGGAATTCATCCACCGTTTGTCCACCGGCTTGCAGCCATACTGACCAGGCAAAAGAGGGGTTTGTCCACAGTATCAACAGCCCCTATGACAAACGCTAAACAGTTATTTGGGGTGGAGGCGATCCGCCCGCAGTTAACCGATCGACCCTCGACCCACGGATCTTGAGCTTCGAAGCCCGAACTCCTTCGGTCGACTGACCGAGTGTGTTCCCTCAGGCTCGGCAACTCGCGTACTGTCAGGGCCGCACATCAAAAAATTGGCTAGGCATGGAGGGGTACGCGTGAAGTTCCGGGTCGAGCGCGATGCGCTGGCTGACGCGGTTGCTTGGGCGGCTCGAGCGCTGCCAAGTCGACCTCCGGTCCCCGTCCTTGCCGGTCTGCTCCTCGAGGCCGATTCCGTTGGCGTACTTCGCCTCTCGAGCTTCGACTACGAAGTCTCCGCTCGAGTCGAGGTGCCTGCCGAGGTGATGGACGCCGGGAGCGCTCTGGTCTCCGGCAAGCTCTTGGCGGATATCTCCCGATCGCTGCCGGCGAAACCGGTCGATGTCACGACCGACGGATCCAAGGTCTCGGTGGTCTGTGGCTCCGGCCGATTCACCTTGCTGACGATGCCGGTCGACGAGTACCCGGCGTTGCCGGTGATGCCCGAGTCGGCAGGCACGGTGGCGGGTGACGTCTTCACCCAAGCGGTGCAGCAGGTGAGCATCGCCGCGAGCCGAGACGAGACTTTGCCGATCCTGACCGGGATCCGGGTAGAGATCGAGGGCGAGCAGATCACTCTGCTGGCCACTGATCGCTACCGGCTCGCGATGCGCACTCTGAACTGGCGGCCGACGGATCCGGGGCAGAGCAGCGTGGCCTTGGTCCGGGCCCGGACTTTGTCCGACGTCGCCAAGGCGCTCGGAACCAGCGCGGACGTCACGTTCGCCCTGACCACAGGTGGCGCTACCGAGATGGTCGGCTTCGAGTCCGGCGGGCGACGCACGACGTCCCTGCTGGTTGATGGCGATTATCCGAAGGTCCGCGCGCTGTTCCCGGACTCGGCGCCGACGTACGCGGTGGTTGGTACGCAGGCCCTCACCGACGCCGTCAAGCGAGTGTCCTTGGTCGCAGAACGGAACACCCCGGTCCGGCTCACCTTCACAGACGGCATCCTCACTCTTGAGGCTGGTCAGGGCGAAGATGCTCAGGCCTCGGAGGCAGTCGAGTCGACGTTAGTCGGCGAAGAGCTTTCAATAGCCTTTAACCCGCAGTTCCTGCTCGACGGCCTGGGCTCGCTGAACACGCCCCTGGCCCGACTGTCATTTACTCAGCCCACCAAGCCTGCGGTGCTGTCTCCCCAGGTCGAGCCCGATGGCCCGGACGACAGCAGCTACCGATACCTGCTGATGCCGGTTCGGATTGCAGGCTGACCTGAAGGGACCGATCGTGCATATCGGACTTATTGGCCTCGGCCGCATGGGCGGCAACATGGCCACTCGTCTGCGCAAGGCAGGCATTGAGGTCACGGGGTACGACCGGAACCCCGACACCACCGACGTCGCCACTCTCAGCGAACTGGTCGCTGCGCTCCCCGCACCGCGGATCGTCTGGGTCATGGTGCCGTCCGGTGCCGCGACCCGAGCCACGATCGAAGAGGTCAGCGGGTTGCTCGCCGAGGGTGACCTGGTGATCGACGGCGGTAACTCCCGATTCACCGACGACTTCATCCACGCCGAGACGTTGAAGAAGTCCGGCATCGGCTATCTGGATTGCGGTGTCTCGGGCGGTGTCTGGGGGCTGGCGAACGGGTACGGCCTGATGGTCGGCGGCGATCAGGATCTGGTCGAGCGCGCGATGCCGATCTTCGACGCGCTCCGGCCGGAAGGGCCCCGCGAGGAGAGCTTCGTCCACGCCGGCGCCGTCGGCGCAGGTCACTACGCCAAGATGGTGCACAACGGGGTGGAGTATGGCCTGATGCAGGCCTACGCCGAGGGTTTCGAGCTGCTTTCTGCGAAAGACATCATCACCGACGTCCACGGCACCTTCAAGGCGTGGACCCGCGGCACGGTGGTCCGGTCCTGGCTCCTCGACCTGATGGTCAAGGCCCTCGAGGCCGACCACGACCTGTCGGAAATCAGCGGCTACGTGGACGACTCCGGTGAGGGTCGGTGGACGATCGAAGAAGCGATCGCCAACTCCGTGCCGGCCCCGGTGATGACCGCCGCGCTGTACGCCCGGTTCGTCTCCCGGCAGACCGACTCGCCCGCGATGAAGGCGGTCGCATCGTTGCGGCAGCAGTTCGGCGGCCACGCGGTGCACGCCGCTGCCGCCGAGGCCCACCACGCCGGTCCTTCCTCCGGTTCCGGCTCGACGAACTGATTCCGGCCAGATGCATGTCACCCACCTCTCGCTAGTCGATTTCCGTTCTTACACAACGGTTGAACTGGCTCTCGAGCAGGGCGTGACGGCACTGGTCGGGCCGAACGGCCAGGGCAAGACAAACCTGATCGAGGCGATCGGTTACGTCGCCTCGCACAGCAGTCATCGGGTGAGTAGTGATGCCCCGCTGGTCCGGTCTGGTGTCTCGCGGGCGGTCGTGCGTTGTGCGATCGCCCGCGACGACCGGACCGCGTTGATCGAACTCGAGATCGTTCCGGGCGGCAGCAACCGGGCCCGGATCAACCGGTCTCCGCTGACCCGGCCACGCGAGGCGGCTGGGATCCTGCGCACGGT
The DNA here is from genome assembly GCA_035474375.1 of Kineosporiaceae bacterium. Lineage (GTDB taxonomy): Bacteria > Actinomycetota > Actinomycetes > Actinomycetales > Kineosporiaceae > JANNPJ01. The sequence continues at coordinate 13,005 of DATINJ010000075.1, forward strand.
GCTCTTCGCCCCGGAGGACCTGGCTGTGGTGAAGGGCGACCCGGACGGACGTCGTCGATTCATGGACGATCTCCTGGTCATCCGAACACCTCGGTACGCCGGAGTGCGCTCTGACTACGATCGAGCGCTGCGACAGCGCAACGCGTTGCTGAAGGCGATCAAGTTCGGCCGGGGCGACGTCCGCACCCTTGATGTCTGGGATTCGCACCTGGCCGCAGCCGGAGCCGAGCTGCTGGCCGGCCGGTTGCGACTGGTCCGGGAGCTGTCTGGGCTGGTCGCGAAGGCGTACGCGGCGGTCAGCCAGGGTCAGGGCGACGCCTCCACCGATTACCGCAGCAGCCTCGGTGACGAGGTCGCCGGGAACGGAATCGTGGATCGTGAACTGCTCCAGAACCAGTTGTTGGAGGCCCTGAAGAAGAACCGGCCGGCCGAGTTGGAACGCGGGATCAGCCTGGTCGGACCGCACCGAGATGACCTGGTGCTGACCCTGGGCGGACTACCGGCTCGCGGCTACGCCAGCCATGGGGAGTCCTGGTCATACGCCTTGGCGCTCCGGTTGGCCAGCTACGACCTGCTCTCCTCGGACGGCGGGGCGGAGGCTGAGCCGGTGCTCATTCTGGACGACGTGTTCGCCGAACTGGACGTCGGCCGCCGGGAGCGACTGGCCGAGATGGTGGCCGGCGCCGAGCAAGTGATCGTTACCGCGGCCGTCGCCAAGGATGTCCCCGAAGCTCTGGCCGGCGCTCGCGTCGACGTCATGGGCGGTCGAGTGACCCATGTCCGCTGAGGACGACGACACGTTGTCCACACAATCCACAGAACTATCCACAGGCCCTGAGGAGGTTGTGGATTCTGGTGCGGACGCCGTCCGGGCGGCCCTCGGCAGGGCTCGCGCCGCAGCCGCCGCACGTGGTGACAAGCCTGGTCACCCAGGTCGAGCGAACTCGGTTTATACCCGAGCCCAAGAACGCCGGGACGGCGCGAACACCCGCTCGGGTGCTCGACCGGACGCCCGCGATCCACAGGGGGTGGCCTCCGCGATCTCGCGACTGGTGGCCGAGCGCGGCTGGTCCGAAACGGTCGCCATCGGTGGTGTCCTCGGCCGCTGGGAAGCGGTGGTCGGGGCGGACATTGCGGCCCATTGCACACCATTGAGCTTTGCCGATGGCGTGCTCACCGTGAGCGCGGACTCCTCTACCTGGGCGGCTCAGGTGCGCTTGCTGGCGCCAACCCTGCTGCGCAAGTTGGCCGACGAAGTGGGCGAGGGAACCGTCCAGCGGATCGTCGTCCGTGGGCCGTCCGCTCCGTCCTGGAAGCACGGGCCGCGAGTGGCTCCGGGGTCGCAGGGTCCCCGCGATACCTACGGATAGTTCTGTCGACGATGGCTTTGTCCATACCCCGTGAAATCCGTTCTCGCTTGCAAACCGTGCGGGAGTCGTACGGGGAGTCACCCCAGGGCGGGTTGGCGCGGCAGATGTGGCTTCTCCGGCCGCAGAACGGCAGATCTCCTGCCTTGAAGCCCCCGCTGCGGGAGGAATCTGCCTCACCAGCAGATATGATGTAGAGGTTCGGCGGCGCCGGGGGACCGTTCATCGCGGGCTGCTCCCCTGGGCCCGTCCCCCCGGTCGGCGGCGTCAGTCATCGACCTCGACCTTCAGGAGCCCCACACCTCGTGGCCGAACAGACAATCCCCACCGATCTCCCACCGATCGACGCCTCCACCCCACTGGGTGATGGAACCAGCTATGACGCCAGTGCCATCACCGTGCTGGAAGGCTTGGAAGCGGTCCGCAAGCGCCCTGGCATGTACATCGGCTCCACCGGTGAACGTGGCCTGCATCACCTGGTCTACGAGGTGGTCGACAACTCGGTCGACGAGGCGCTGGCCGGGTACTGCTCCAACATCGAGGTCACGATGCTGGCTGACGGCGGCATCCGGGTGATCGACGACGGCCGGGGGATCCCGGTCGGCATCGTCGAGTCCGAGGGCAAGCCGGCCATCGAGGTCGTGCTGACCGTGTTGCACGCCGGCGGAAAGTTCGGCGGCGGCGGCTACTCGGTGTCCGGTGGTTTGCACGGCGTCGGCGTCTCCGTGGTGAACGCCCTCTCCAGCACGCTCGATGTCGAGGTCCGCACCGAGGGCTACGTCTGGCGGCAGTCCTACGCGATCGGCGTGCCGCAAGCGCCGCTGTCGCAGGACGAGCCCTCCGAGACCACCGGCACCACGATCACCTTCTGGCCGAGCCCGGATATCTTCGAGACGGTCGTCTTCGACTACGAGACGCTGCGCTCGCGGTTCCAGCAGGTGGCGTTCCTGAACAAGGGGTTGTCGATCACTCTGATCGACGAGCGGACGGACCACGCGGACGAGGACGGGACGGCGTCCTCAGTCACCTTCCGCTACGACGACGGTCTGATCGACTACGTCAAGCACCTGAACTCGGCGAAGAAGACCGAGAACGTGCACCCGGACGTGATCTACCTCGAGGCCGAGGACACCGATCGCAAGCTCTCGCTCGAGCTGGCGATGCAGTGGACGACGGCCTACTCGGAGAGCGTGCACACCTACGCGAACACGATCAACACTCACGAGGGCGGTACCCACGAAGAAGGGTTCCGGGCCGCGATGACCACGCTGATCAACGAATATGCGCGGTCCAAAACCCTTCTCAAGGAGAAGGACGAGAACCTCACCGGTGACGACATCCGGGAAGGGCTGACCGCTGTCCTCTCGATCAAGCTCGCCGAACCGCAGTTCGAGGGTCAGACCAAGACCAAGCTCGGCAACACCGAGGCCAAGACCTTCGTGCAGCGCGTGGTCCGGAGCACCCTCGCGGACTGGCTGGACAGCCACCCGAGCGAGGCGCGCGAGGTGGTCCGCAAGTCGATCCAGGCCTCGGCGGCTCGGATGGCGGCCCGGAAGGCGCGCGAGGCTACTCGGCGCAAGGGCCTCCTCGGTGGCGGCGGGCTACCCGGCAAGCTCTCGGACTGCCAGTCCACGCACGCCGAGGAATGCGAGATCTTCATCGTCGAGGGTGACTCGGCCGGTGGCTCGGCCAAGTCCGGTCGGGACCCGCGGATCCAGGCGATCCTGCCGATCCGCGGAAAGATCTTGAACGTCGAGAAGGCGCGGATCGACAAGGCTCTCGGCAACCAGGAAGTGCAGGCACTGATCAGTGCCTTCGGTACCGGTGTCGGCGAGGACTTCGATCTGTCCAAGCTGAGATATCACAAGATCATCCTGATGGCCGACGCCGACGTCGACGGCCAGCACATCCGCACCCTGCTGCTCACCTTGCTGTTCCGGTACATGCGTCCACTGGTCGACTTCGGCCACGTGTACCTGGCTCAGCCGCCGCTCTACAAGATCCGCTGGGGCGGAAAGACGCCACCGGACTACGTTTACACCGACCGCGAGCGGGACACCCTGATCGCGGCCGGGGTGGCTGCCGGGCGAAAGCTGCCCAAGGAAGACGGCATCCAGCGGTACAAGGGTCTCGGCGAGATGAACGCCGACGAGCTGACCGACACCACGATGGACCCGAACCAGCGGGTACTGCTCCAGGTGACGTTGGACGACGCGGCGGCGGCGGACGAGATCTTCTCCGTACTGATGGGCGAGGACGTCGAGTCCCGGCGCTCGTTCATCCAGCGCAACGCCAAGGACGTCCGTTTCCTCGACGTCTGACCTGCAGCGCCACCAGCGGAAATCGTTGTTCTGAACCGATAGGCACCCCAGCCGGGCTCCACCAGGTGGCCCGGCCGGCGCGAACGAAGGACTGATGTGACCGAGCAGCCGCCGACCATCCCGAACCTGCCCCAGCCCGGCCGAGTAGAACCGGTCGATCTGCAGCTGGAGATGCAGCGGTCGTACCTCGACTACGCGATGAGCGTGATCGTTGGCCGGGCACTGCCAGACGTCCGAGACGGTCTGAAACCGGTTCACCGGCGGGTGCTTTACGCGATGTTCGACGGTGGTTACCGGCCGGACCGCAGCCATTCCAAGTGTTCGCGGATCGTCGGCGACGTGATGGGTCAGTATCACCCGCACGGTGACTCCTCGATCTACGACACCGTGGTCCGGTTGGCTCAGCCCTGGGCGCTGCGGTACCCGCTGATCGACGGGCAGGGCAACTTCGGCTCGCCGGGTAACGACCGTGCGGCCGCCATGCGGTACACCGAATGCCGGCTCGCTCCGCTGGCCATGGAAATGGTCCGAGACATCGACAAGGACACTGTCGACTTCTCGCCGAACTATGACGGCAAGACCCAAGAGCCGGACATCCTGCCGGCCCGGTTCCCGAACCTGCTGGTCAACGGCTCGTCCGGGATCGCGGTCGGGATGGCGACCCAGATCCCGCCGCACAACCTGCGCGAGGTTGCCGAAGGCGTCCAGTGGCTGTTGGCCAACCCGGAGGCCGAAGACGAGGAGCTGCTCAACCAGCTCCTGCTGAAGGTCAAGGGTCCCGACTTCCCAACCCGGGGCCTGATCATGGGTACCCGCGGGATCGAGGACGCTTATCGGACCGGCCGCGGCTCGATCACGATGCGGGCGATCGTCACGGTCGAGGAGATCCAGAACCGGACCTGCCTGGTCGTCACCGAGCTGCCGTATCAGGTGAACCCGGACAACCTGAAGGTCAAGATCGCCGAGCTGGTGGACGGCGGGCGGATCCAGGGGATCGCCGACCTGCGCGACGACACCTCCGGCAAGACCGGCCTACGCATCGTGATCGTGCTCAAGCGCGACGCGATCGCCAAGGTGGTGCTGAACAACCTCTACAAGCACACCCAGCTGCAGGACAACTTCGGCGCGAACATGCTCGCCCTGGTCGACGGCATGCCCCGGACGCTCAGCATCGACAAGTTCGTCCGCTACTGGGTGGCCCACCAGATCGAGGTCATCGTCCGGCGCACCCGCTACCTGCTGGCCGAGGCCGAGCGGCAGGCGCACATCTACCGCGGGTACGCCAAGGCGCTCGATGCCCTCGACGAGGTGATCAGCCTGATCCGGGCATCGGCGACCGTGGACGACGCCCGTGGCGGGCTGATCGGGTTGCTGGACATCGACGAGATCCAGGCCGATGCGATCCTGACCATGCAGCTGCGCCGGCTGGCCGCTCTGGAACGACAGAAGATCGTCGAAGAGCTGACCCGCCTGGAGATCGTGATCGCCGACCTCGAGGCGATCCTGGCCTCGCCGCCGCGGCAGCGGCAGATCGTCTCCGAGGAGCTTGCCGAGATCGTCGACAAGTACGGCGACGAGCGACGG
>DATINJ010000076.1:0-2530 GCA_035474375.1 Kineosporiaceae bacterium
CATGACCGACACGGAGGCCAACCTGTTCGAGGCGGCTGAGGTCTACAAGGTTCAGGGTAAGAACCAGTACCTCATGATCGTCGAGGCACAGGACGGGCGCGGCCGCTTCTTCCGCTCGTTCACCGCCACCAGCCTCGACGGTACGTGGACACCGCAGGCCGACACCCAGAGCAACCCCTTCGCCGGCAAGGCCAACAGCGGCGCCACCTGGACCAACGACATCAGCCACGGCGATCTGGTGCGCACCAACCCCGACCAGACCAAGAGCATTGACCCTTGCAATCTGGAGTTCCTCTACCAGGGGCGCGACCCCAGCACCGACGGCATGGACTACGGCCTCCTGCCGTATCGGCCAGGCGTGCTGACACTGCAGCGCTAGGCCCGGTTTTGGAAGTCCGCCTACTGCGGCGCTACTTCCAAACACGGCTTAGAAGTCCGGCTTCCGGCGCCCCCGCCCGCCAGGGCTCCGGCGTACTCGTGAGTTGTCCACGAGTACGCCGGGCCCTGCCGCCGACGCGCCACCCTTAATATCCCAACCGAATCAGGGACTCAAACCGTGGCATTCACATTTCAGCGGTCGTGGAAACGCCTGCTCGCCTTGACGTTAAGCCTTCTGTGTATGACGGCATTGCTTCCGGCCGCGGCCCAGGCAGACAACCCGATCGTGCAACACATTTACACCGCCGACCCGGCACCGCTGGTCTACAACGGCCGGGTCTACATGTACTCCGGACACGATGAAGACAACTCGACGTCTTACGTGATGCGCGACTGGCGGGTGTCGTCCTCGGCCGACATGGTGAACTGGACCGATCACGGCTCGCCGATGAGCCTGGCGACCTTCAGTTGGGCCAGCGCGGACGCTTGGGCAGGACAGGCCGTCTATCGGAACGGCAAGTTCTACTGGTATGTGCCGGTACGAATGACCAACGGATCGCAGGCCATCGGAGTCGGGGTCTCGGACAGCCCCACCGGGCCGTTCCGCGACGCGCTCGGCCACCCACTAATCCAGAACTCCGAAATCGACCCCACCGTCTTCATCGACGACGACGGGCAAGCCTACCTGTATTACGGCAACCCAGGTCTTTGGTACGTGAAGCTCAACGCCGACATGATCTCGTACTCCGGCAGCCCGACGCAGATACCGCTGACCACTGCCGGGTTCGGTACCCGCACCGGAGATGCGAAACGAGCCACCCTGTACGAGGAAGGGCCGTGGTTCTACAAACGAAATGGCCTGTACTACATGGTGTACGCGGCGAAGTGCTGCTCCGAGTACATCGCCTACTCCACCTCGCCCGGCCCGACCGGACCGTGGACGTTCCGCGACACCATCATGCCCTCACAGGGCGGCAGCTTCACCAACCACGCCGGCGTCATCGACTTCAACGGTGGCTCGTACTTCTTCTACCACAACGGCGCTCTGCCGGGCGGCGGTGGCTTCACCCGGTCAGTCTCGGTGGAGAAGTTCAACTACAACGCCGACGGCACCATTCCAACGATCAATATGACGACGGACGGGCCGCCGCAGAACGGCACGCTCGATCCTTATGTCCGCCAGGAAGCCGAGACCATGGCGTGGGGCAGCGGCCTCGAAAACGAACCCGCCAGCGAGGGCGGAATGGACATCGGCTGGATTGAAAACGGCGATTACGCCAAGATCAAGGGCGTGGCATTCGGTGCCGGTGCCAGCTCGTTCACCGCCAGGGTGGCCTCGGGAAGCAGCGGCGGCCGAATCGAAGCGCGGCTGGACAGCGTGACCGGAACGACCGTCGCGACCTGCACTGTGTCGGGCACCGGAGGCTGGCAGACCTGGAGCACGGTTTCCTGCCCGGTCACCGGCGCGACCGGGACCCACGATCTGTATCTGCGCTTCACCGGTGGCAGCGGGTTCCTGTTCAATATGAACTGGTGGCAGTTCACCAACGGCCAGACCGCCTTCACGTCAACCGCCGTCGCCCAGCACAGCGGGTACTGCCTGGACGACCCCAACCAGAGCACCGCCGACGGCACTCAGTACCGGCAGTTCACCTGCGGCGCCGGTGAGGAACAGCGGTTCGACTTCCGGCCGGTGGCAGGGGTGGCGAACACCTACTCTCTGGTGAACCGCTCCAGCGGCAAGTGCCTCGACGTCCGCAGCTGGTCCACCGCCGACGGCGAGGCGGTCCACCAGTGGACCTGCCTCGGCAACGCCAACCAGCAGTTCACGCTGCGGCCGGTCGCCGGCAACGATTACCAGCTCGTCGCCGTGCACAGCGGCAAGTGCGTGGACGTCAGCGGGATCTCCACCGCCGTCGGAGCACTGGTCCACCAGTGGACCTGTGACTCCGCCAGTGCACTGGCCACCAAGAAGAACCAGGTCTGGCGCCTGACCGGCAAGAGCTGAACCAACACAGGGTCGGGCCCGGGATCCCCCTCGTGCCGTCCGCAGGGGGGGTGGTGGTCGAGGCCCGGACGCAGCTCGGATTCCCACAGCTGCCAGTCGCAGCGCCCACCCCGTGTTGGATCGGGTCCAGGGGTGGGCAGGCCG
>DATINJ010000077.1:0-8254 GCA_035474375.1 Kineosporiaceae bacterium
CGCTCGCGCTCCTCGGCCTTCTTCCTGTCGATCATCTCGCTGTAGGTCGGCCCGGTGACCGGCGCGCCGGGTTCCGGTGCGTCCGGCTCCGGACCAGCCGGGCTCGAGGCCGGGAACTGCTGGGTCGGCTGGCCCGGGGCCGGGGTGACCGGCGCGGTGGCATTGCCGCTGGGCCCGTCGCCGCCCCAGGAGCCACCGCTACTGGTCGGGCCCCCCTGACGGGAAAGCTCGTTCAGCAATTGCATGGCCTTACCGGCCTGCTCGGTCAGGCAGAGCACCCGGTACTCACCGGCGACGATCTGGCTGGTCGAGGTGAAGTCGCGACTACCGCCGGTGAAGGCGTACGACATCACCCCGAACAACAGCCCGAAGGCGGCGCCGATGAAGACCGCGAAGAACACGCTGAACCCTTCGGCGCTGCCGAAGAGGGAGATCAGTAGTCCGACGAAAAGGCCGAACCACGCCCCGGAGGCCAGCCCGGCCAGCGCCACCCGGCTGTACGTCAGCCGCCCGGTGACCCGCTCCACCATCTTCAGGTCGACCCCGACGATGGTTACCGCCTGGACCGGAAAGTGGTTGTCCGACAGGTAATCGACAGCCTTCTGAGCTTCCAGGTAGGTCCCGAACTGGGCGATGGTGTCGCCCCGGGGCGGCATCGGCAGGCCAGGCTGCTGGTTGGTCTTGAACGGCGCGAGATTGGACACCTGATCATTGTCTCCGATCTCGCGCCGCGTTCCTAGTTGGCTGTCCTGATCGGGAGCCACCGCAACTACGCGGACGTCGCAGACGTGGCCGCTTCGGTCTCCGTGCTGGCCGTCGCGGTGGCGAGCTTTCCACCGGCATTCTCCAGGTGCGCGCGGACGAACCAGTGGAATTGCTCCAGTTCACCGAGCTGGCCGATCAACAGGTCGTTGGTCACCGGGTCGACCTCTTCCACCTCGGCCGCGGCCTTCCGGGTGCTGCTGATCACGCCGACGTAGACCAGGTCGAGAGCAGCAAGGTGCTCGATCGCCCCGGCCCGGCCGATCGAGTAGTCGTCCCAATCCCGCTGGGCGACGATCGCTCCCGGGGTGCCCTGCGGCGACGATCCCAGGGTCGCGATCCGCTCCGCCACCGCATCGGCAAAGCCACGGACCGCCTCGACCTGGGGGTCGAGCATCAGGTGCACGGACATGAAGTTGGGGCCGACCACGTTCCAGTGCGCGTGCTTCAGAGTCAGGTGCAGGTCGTTGTACGCATTCAGCCGCTGCTGCAGAGCCTGGGCGACGGACGCACCTTCCTTCGTGGTCATCCCGGGAACCGTGTAGGACGGCTCCCGGGTGATCGCCTCGGTGGTGTTGGTGGTCACCTTGTCAGTCGTCGATGTAGCCATGGCTTCACGCTAGAACCGGCCATGCCCACTCGCAGGTCGAGAAAGGCCTCGCAGATCGAGAAAGACGTGACGGCATTGAGTCTCGTCAGCCGCGGCGGGCGTAGTCCTCGAGCAGTCGGCGTCCGATGATCATCTTCTGGATGTCGGCGGTGCCCTCCCCGATCAGCAGCATCGGGGCCTCCCGGTACAGCCGCTCGATCTCGTACTCCTTCGAGTACCCGTACCCGCCATGAATCCGGAACGAGTCCTCCACCACCTGATGGCAGTACTCACTGGCCAGGTACTTCGCCATCCCGGCCTCCAGATCATTACGCGCCCCGGCATCCTTGACCCGGGCCGCCTTCACCATCATCTGATGCGCCGCCTCGACCTTCGTGGCCATCTCCGCCAGCCGGAACATCACCGCCTGATGCTCAGCGATCTTCTTCCCGAACGTCTCCCGCTGCTGCGCATAATCGATCCCCAGCTCGAACGCCCGCATCGCCAACCCACACGCCCGCGCGGCCACGTTCACCCGGCCAACCTCGACGCCGTCCATCATCTGGTAAAAACCCTTGCCCGGGACGCCGCCCAGCACCTCAGCATCCGTCGTGGTGTACCCGTCGAACACCAGCTCGGTGGTATCGACGCCTTTGTACCCCATCTTCTCGATCTTCCCCGGGATCAGCAGGCCCGGTGCCGTCGTCCCGAACCCGGCCTCCTTCTCCACCAAGAACGTCGTCATGTTCTTGTAGACCGACTTCTCACCGGTATCGGTCTTCGTCAAAACCGCGACCAGGGTCGAGGACCCACCATTGGTCAGCCACATCTTCTGACCATTGATCGTCCAGCCACCCGCACCGTCCGACACCGCCTTGGTCCGGATCGCGGAAACATCGGAGCCACAGTGCGGCTCGCTCATCGAGAACGCACCGCGCACCTCGCCGGTCGCCATCCGCGGCAGGTACTTCTGCTTCTGCTCCTCGGTGCCGTGCTGAATCAGCATGTAGGCGACGATGAAGTGGGTGTTGATGATCCCGGACACGCTCATCCAGCCCCGCGCGATCTCCTCCACCACCAGGGCGTAGGTCAGCAGCGACTCACCCAGCCCGCCGTACTCCTCGGGAATCATCAACCCGAAGATTCCCATCTCCTTCATACCCTCAACGATCTGCGCCGGGTACTCGTCCTTGTGCTCCAACTCGGTCGCCACCGGAAGAATCTGCTCATCAACGAAGATCCGGACCGCCTTCAGGATCTCGCGCTGGTCCTCGGTGAGGCCCTCGGTGCTCTGCAGACGACCCATGAGCGGCTTTGCTCCTCTTGATTGATGGACGCGCGGAACTGATGGACGCGCGGGACTAGCCTCCTGCGAGTATGGGCAGCGGCCCGTCACCAGCGCACCGGGTCCCGGTGTGACCGTCACCACCGGTAATCCGCCGATCGGACAGGCTTCACCTCATGACGCCGCCCAACAGCGACCTGGACCACTCCGAACCCCGCCCCGGTACCGGGCTGGTAACCCGGCGATCGGTACTGGCCGGCGGCTTGATCGGGGTCGGCGCGGGGTTGGCCGGCCTCGACTACCTGGTGCAGCGCGAGGCGATCCCCGGCCGGATCGCACTGGCCAGGGTGCTCGGACAGAACGGTGAGCCGGGGGTCAGCCCGACCGGGGCAGCGGCAGCACCGGGTGAGATCCGCCGCGGTTCCTTCGACTCCGCGGCCCGGGGTGGGCTGGCGACCGCCTGGGCGATCGGCTATCCGCCCGGCATCGATCCCGACCGGCCGACCACCTCGGCCGGTGCCCGGCTACCGGTCTGCGTCGCCCTGCACGGTCGGGGTGGCACTGCCGAGAGCATGGTGAGCTTGGGCTACCCGGCCTTCCTGGCGAGCGCCGTCCGGGCCGGGTTGCCGCCGTTCGCGTTGGCCTCCGTCGATGGCGGCGAGCGGTACTGGCATCGGCGCGCCGATGGCGAGGACACCGGCGCGATGGTGCTCGACGAGTGGCTGCCGCGCCTGGTGGAAGCCGGGCTGGCGGCCCGGAAGACGGACCGGGTCGGCTTCCTCGGCTGGTCGATGGGCGGTTACGGTGCGTTACTGATGGCCTCTCGGCTGGGGCCGGACCGGGTGGCGGCGGTGGTCGCCGAGTCGCCGGCATTGTGGCTGCGGGTCGACGACAGCGCTCGCGGTGCCTTCGATGGCGCGGCCGACTTCCAGGCCAACGACGTGTTCGCGCAACGAGCGGTGCTGAGCCGGATCCCGATCCGGATCGACTGCGGGATCGCCGACCCGTTCCATTCGGCGGCCGAGAAATTTGCCGCCGGCTTGGATCCCCGCCCGGTGATCGACCTAAGTGCGGGAGATCACACCGGCGGATACTGGCGGCGCAAAGCCCCAAAGGCGATCAATTTTGTTGGGAAATTCCTCGCGGAATCCAATCGGTGAATTGATCCCCGTGTTCTAGCAGGTAATCGGCCGATTCACGGGTCTTTACACCCCCGTCACGCGAGAAAGTGCCCGGCGAAGGGAATCAGGGCAGCGGCACGAGGGTTCTGCAATAGGAGTGCCGCCCAAGGCGCTGTCCAGACACTAGATGTGGGATTATTTGAGATCCGATGTCCAAATGCTGGACGGTGCATTGACGGCGCAGATGCGTGAACGTAATGTCACGGATAGCCATCCAGAGCGGCCGAGAGTCCTGGCTCGACGACGCCGCAGCAACCACCCTTCGAGGGCCGGTGCTACCGCCAGGATCGATGGAGGAGATATGTCCACGAAGGCAACACTGAGCAGAATGCCAGTGACTCTGCTTACTAAGCGTGCCTACGTGGACCTGTTGCGCACCGCCAGCGCGGCGTGTCGAAGCTACACCGCCCGCTGAACCCGTTCCGCGCAATCAGCTTCTCCAGCTTCCAGTCCGCTCTCTGAGCACGGTCACGAAGGCTGTCCGCATGGACAGCGCTTCGGTCCATGCCCGGTACCTGCGGTCTGACCCCCTGGGAAGCCTGCGCAATACCAGCGCAACACCAGGAGGAGTACCCCGTGAGCATCGAAACCGAGAACCCCGTCGTCGGCTCCGGCCGACCCGTGCGCTCTCGGCCTGCCCAGAGCAAGCGTTCCGAGGGCCAGTGGGCCCTGGGCGAGCACACTCCGCTGAACGCGAACGAGGAGTGGAAGGCCAGGGAAGGCGGGCTCGCGGTTCGGGATCGGGTGCTCAGCACGTACGCCAGGGACGGTTTCGCCAGCATTCCAGGCGAAGACCTCCGGGGCCGGTTGCGCTGGTGGGGCCTCTACACGCAGCGTCGGCCGGGAATCGACGGCGGCCGGACCGCCGCCCTCGAGCCGCACGAGTTGGACGACGAGTACTTCATGCTGCGGGTCCGGACCGACGGCGGCGCCGTCACCCTGGCTCAGTTGCGCACGCTCGCCGAGATCTCCACCAAGTACGCCCGGGGCACCGCCGACGTCACCGACCGGCAGAACATCCAGTACCACTGGATCCGGATCGAGGACGTGCCGACGATCTGGGAAATGCTCGCCAAGGTCCGCCTGGGCAGCACCGAGGCCTGCGGTGACACTCCGCGCGTGGTGCTCGGCTCGCCGGTGGCCGGGGTCGCTGCTGACGAGATCATCGATGGCACCCCGGCGATCAAGGCGATCGTCAAGCAGTTCATCGGTGACCCGGAGCTGGCGAACCTGCCGCGCAAGTTCAAGACGGCGATCAGCGGCAGCCCGCACCAGGACGTCGCGCATGAGATCAGCGACATCGCGTTCGTCGGCGTCGTCCACCCCGAGCATGGTCCAGGCTTCGATCTGTGGGTCGGTGGCGGTCTGTCCACCAATCCGATGCTCGGGCAGCGGCTCGGCACCTGGGTTCCGCTGGACGAGGTGCCCGAGGTCTGGCACGGCGTCATCAAGATCTTCCGTGACTACGGGTACCGCCGGCTGCGGACCCGGGCCCGGCTGAAGTTCCTGATGGCCGATTGGGGTCCGGAGAAGTTCCGGGAGGTCCTGGAGAAGGAGTACCTCGGCCGCACCCTGATCGATGGGCCGGCGCCGGCGCTCCCCGCCGCGGGTCGCCACGATCACGTCGGCGTTCACCGGCAGAAGAACGGCAAGTTCTATGTCGGGGCGGCGCCGATCGTCGGCCGGGTCAACGGAGACGTGCTGGCCAAGCTGGCGGACGCCGCAGAGAAGGCAGGCAGCAATCGGGTCCGGTTCACCCCGGAGCAGAAGATCGTCGTCCTGGACGTGGTCGCCAAGCGGGTTCCCGACCTGCTCGACGACCTGGACGCGATCGGGTTGTCCGCCCGGGCGTCGGCCTTCCGTCGCGGCACGATGGCGTGCACTGGCATCGAGTTCTGCAAGCTGGCGATCACCGATACCAAGGGGACCGCGACCAACCTGGTGGTCGAACTGGAAAACCGGCTGGCCGACATCCCGGAACTGTTCACCCTGGACGGCCCGAAGCTGAGCATCAACCTGAACGGCTGCCCCAACTCCTGCGCCCGGGCGCAGATCGCCGACATCGGGCTCAAAGGCATCCAGGTGCCGAACCCGGACGACCCGCAGGGGCCGACCATCGAGGGTTTCCAGATCCACCTCGGCGGTGGCCTCGGGCTGCACGCCGGCTTCGGCCGGAAGCTGCGCGGGCTGAAGACGTCCAGCGCAGACCTGCCGGACTATGTCGAGCGGATCGTCCGGCGCTGGCTCGCCGAGCGGGCCGACGACGAGGCCTTTGCCTCGTGGGTCGTCCGCGCAACCGAGGACGACCTGCGATGAATGCCACCGTGGCGTCGGGCCCTCAGTCCAGTGGCAGCAGCGGCGAACGTGCCGTGCCCTACTGCTGCCCGTTCTGTGCGGAGGAGGATCTGCGCCCGCTGGAAAGCGGCGCGGTCCCCGGTCTGACCCGCGGTGGTTGGCACTGTCGCAGCTGTCTTCGGGTATTCAGCATCAATTTTCATGGATTGCACCAACCGGTGCTACCTGGTTCGACTCCAGGAGCCCAAACCTTGGAGAAATCATGATTGGCTCATTGATCAGTAGGCCCGAGGACGTCGCGGCGGCGCTGGAAGACAACCCGGAGCGGTTCGCCGCCGAGGCCAACGCCGTGCTCGAAGGCGCCGACCCGCTCACCGTGCTCGGTTGGGCCGGACGGGCCTTCGGGAAGGGCCTGGTGGTGACGGCCGCGATGGGCGACACCGTGCTCGCGCACCTGACCTCGCGGGCGGTGCCCGGCACCAGCATGATCTTCGTCGACACCGGGTACCACTTCGCCGAGACGATCGGGACGGCCGCCGCGGTCGAGGCGTCCTACCCACTGCGGATGCTGACCATCCGGCCGAAGGAAACGGTCGAGCAGCACGAGGCCAAGCGCGGCAAGCTGTACCTCACCGACCCGGATGCCTGCTGCGCCCTGCGCAAGGTGGCGCCGCTGGACAACGCCCTGCGCGGCTACTCGGCGTGGGCCACCGGGCTGCGCCGGGAAGACTCCCCCGACCGGGCCGACACCCCGACTGTGCGCTGGGATGCCAAGCGCGGCCTGCTCAAGCTGGCTCCGATCGCCGGCTGGTCGCAGGATGACGTCGACGGCTACCTCGACGCGCACCCCGAGGTGCTGAGCAACCCGCTGCTGCAGATGAACTACCGCTCAATCGGTTGCGCCCCGTGCACCCGGGCGGTCGCCCCCGGCGAGGACGCTCGCGCCGGTCGCTGGGCCGGCAAGGCCAAGTCGGAGTGCGGCATCCACCTGTGATCTGAACCGCCCGCCGACCGTACCCAGGATTAGTCCCGGGTGCGGTCCGCGTTCAGGTTTGCGTCGAACCTGGCATCGAAATCGGCCATCTGGTGGGCGATTTCCGGGCGGCGCAGAACCTCTCGAACCCGCTCGGCGCCCTCACCGACCGCCCCACCCGGAGCCAGTTCGGCCGCGCTGTGCCCGTCGGGTTCGCGGTGGCTCTCGCCGTCGTCCCGTCGTCCAAAAGTCTTCCTGGCATACCCGACGGCAGCCGAGGTCAGTCCTCGGCCCTGAGACAACCCGTCGGCCAGCGCGCCGGACAACAGCTTCAGGTCCATACCGTCCAAGGCCTCGTCGAAGGCCTTGCGGATCTGCACTGCCTCGGCCCGCAACTCCTCGGCGTCCGGGCCGACCAACGCGCCGTCAACCAGGCAGCGGTGCACGGTTCGCGACAGCAAGAGCACGGTCATCACGTCCGTCGGGACGCCGCGCACCGATCCGAACAGAGCGACGTATTTGCGGATCGGGAACAGCGCCACCCGCCGGGGAACCGTCCCGAGGTAACGCAGGGCCCGCCGAACCAGCCCCGCCGAGGCCGCATCCACCCCGGCGTACAGCGGTTCCACGGCGTCGGCCGGATAGGTCCGGCCGTTGGCCCGCAGCGTGCGCAGAACCGCGATCCGGATCGCGCGGTACTTCACCGCGTCGTCGAGCAGCGGCACCGGAATGAACCGTGCCGCCGCCGAGGCGATTGCGCAGACCGCCCACTCCCCGACCAACTGCCGGCCGGGTTCCGTCCCGCTCCCCGGCGCGCTCCGCTCAGATGCCGTCATGCTTGCGAGGTTAGCCCTTGATCAGCGCCTCGCCAGCCGCTGTGCCCGGCCAAGTCAGCGCCCGGCCCAGGGCTGCTCCGGTGCCCAAACGTCTGCGGTAATCATGCACTTGGGAGGCGCGTCAACGCCTGGCGCGCCCACCCACGGCCCGTGATCATGCACGGTTGCCCACCCTACGCCCGTGATCATGCACGGTTGCCCCCCTACGCCCCGTGATCATGCACGGTTGCCCACCCACGGCCCGTGATCATGCACGGTTGCCCACCCACGGCCCGTGATCATGCACGGTTGCCCACCCACGGCCCGTGATCATGCACGGTTGCCCACCCACGG
>DATINJ010000078.1:0-10529 GCA_035474375.1 Kineosporiaceae bacterium
GTTCATCGCCATGCCCGCGGCCGCCCTGATCGCGTTCACCTGGCCACGGCTGCCCTTCATCCGCCGGATGAACCCCAGCATCCCCGTCGGACTCGTGGCCGAGAACGACTTCGCGGACGAAGACCTGCCCTCGTTCCCAACCTGCCTGTGCATCGTTCTCATCCCGGTCGTGCTGATGGCAGGCTCCGCCATCGGGGAGCTGACGATGAGCGAGAACAATCCAGTGCTGACCTACCTGGCGTTCTTCGGTGAAGGTCCGATCGCGCTGCTGGTCGCCCTTCTCGTCGCCATCTACGTCCTCGGCCCCAACATCGGCCGGGCCCGCGTCCTCGCACCCGCGGCACCCCTGCGCGCCGATGACCAGGCGCAGCCGAGCCCCGACCTGCGCGACTCCGAACAGCCCCACGACGGTGGCCCGGGCAGCACGCGCGCCACCGCCAGCACCAATGCCGGGCACGCTGCATCGGGCACGGCGCAGCAGCTCAAGCCCCGCTCAGGCAGCGGTCCGGCCGGGCCGCTCGCGGGTCAGGGGGCCGGCTCCGCGGGTGGGTCGGCGTCGGGCGAGCCCGCACCGAGCCGCTGGGACGCCGTGGTGAATTCATGCTCGGACGCAGTGAAACCGATGGCGATCATCATCCTCATCATCGGCGCCGGGGGTGCCTTCAAACAGGTACTCGTCGACTCCGGGATGGCCGACTACGTCAAGGACTTGACCTCCGGCTGGGACATTTCGCCAATCATCCTGGCCTGGGCGATCGCGGTCATCCTCCGGATCGCCCTGGGCTCCGCAACGGTCGCGATCGTCACCGCGGCAGGCGTCGTCCTGCCGCTGGTCCAGAGCTCGGGAGTCAGCCCCGAACTGATGGTGCTGGCCGTCTCCTGCGGCAGCATCGCCTGCTCGCACGTGAACGATCCCGGCTTCTGGCTCTTCAAGGAATTTTTCAACCTCTCGGTCATCCAGGCCATCAAGGCCCGAACGACCTACACGAGCGCGTTGTCCGTGCTGGGACTCGGTGGTGTTCTGATCATGAACATCATCGTCGGCTGACCAATCACTATGAGGACTGATCCATCATGAGCGCACCGCGGATCGTGAACCTGTCCGTCTACCCGGTCGCCGGCCGGGACAGCATGGAACTCAACCTCAGCGGCGCACATTCGCCGTACTTCACCCGCAACATCCTCGTCCTGGAGGACTCGCACGGAAACCTCGGCGTCGGTGAGGTGCCCGGTGGCACCAAGATCACCACGACGCTGCAGGACTGCCGGGCCATTGTGGTCGGTGCGAGCATCGCGAACTATCGCGAGATCCTGAACCGGATCCGCATCGAGTTCGCCGACCGGGACGCCGGCGGTCGAGGCCTGCAGACCTTCGATCTGCGGACGACCATCCACGCCGTCACCGCGGTCGAGAGTGCCTTCCTGGACCTCCTGGGAAAGTTCCTGGAACTGCCGGTAGCGGCTCTGCTCAGTAGTGACGGCCAGCAACGCGACTCGGTGCGGATGCTGGGTTACCTCTTCTACATCGGTGACCGGCACAAGACCGACCTCGACTACGTCGGGAACGAGCAGGCCGACACCGACTGGTATCGGTTGCGGCACGAGGAGGCACTCACTCCCGAGTCGATCGTCAGGTTGGCCGAAGCGACGCAGGAGCTCTACGGCTTCAAGGACTTCAAGCTCAAGGGTGGAGTGCTGGCCGCCGCCGAGGAGATCGAGGCGATCAAGGCATTGAAGGCCCGGTTCCCACAGGCCCGGATCACCCTCGACCCAAATGGCGCCTGGTCGCTGGCCGAGGCGGTCGCCCTCTGCAAGGACCTGCACGGCGTCCTCACCTATGCCGAGGACCCCTGCGGCGCCGAGAACGGCTTCTCCGGTCGCGAGATCATGGCCGAGTTCCGCCGTGCCACCGGCCTGCCCACGGCCACGAACATGATCGCCACGGACTGGCGACAGCTGGTCCATTCGCTGCAGCTGCAGAGCGTCGACATCCCGCTGGCCGACCCGCATTTCTGGACCATGCAGGGCTCGGTCCGGGTGGCGCAGATCTGCAAGGAGTTCGGCCTCACCTGGGGCTCGCACTCGAACAACCACTTCGACGTCTCGCTGGCCATGTTCACCCAGGTCGGTGCCGCCGCGCCCGGTGAGTACACCGCCCTGGACACGCACTGGATCTGGCAGGAAGGCGCCGAACGACTCACCCGGGAACCGCTGACGATCGCAGCCGGGGAGATCAAGGTGCCGGATCGCCCAGGCCTGGGCATCGACATCGATCTCGAGCGGGTCGAAGCCGCGCACGAGCTGTACCTCGAGAAGGCGCTCGGCGGGCGGGACGACGCCGTGGCGATGCAGTACCTCATCCCCGGCTGGACCTTCGACAACAAGCGACCAGCGCTGCTCAGGTGAGAGCGCCGGGTCGGGGCGATGACGCCTATTCGCGCCTCTTCCAGGCCTTCTCGGGCCTCGGAGCCCGGCTTGTCGACCCCCGCACCACCAAAGCCGGCGGGACGACGCTGTCTCGCGGCGTCCTTTGCTCGTCCGAGCCGTCGAGGCGGGCGACTGCGCGCTGGACCGCGAGCCGCGCCATGACCGAGGCGTCCTGACGCACTGTGGTCAGGTCGATGTGGGAGAGCCCGGCCACGTGGGTGTCGTCGAACCCGACGACCGATATCTGCGCCGGCACCTTCACACCGGCTCGATAGAGGGTGTCGAGCACCCCGGTCGCGCACCGGTCGTTGTAGGCGAGGACCGCTGTGGGCAGGTTCGGGCCGGCCAGGATGCGGGACGTCGCTTCCGCGCCGTCGATGTCGGCCAACCCTCCCGACACGGAGACGGGTGTCAGTCCGTGACGCTGCATGGCAGCACGAAAGCCTCGGCGGCGCTGGTCTGCGCCCGGTGCGTCGCCACCATCGATATGGATGACCCGGGAATGGCCGAGTTCCACGAGGTGGTCGACCGCCAGTCCGATGCCCTTGGCTTCCGCGGTCCGAACGGCGTCCACTCCAGGAGCGTTGATGCTGCGCGCGACGACGACGACGGGCAGCCTGGCCGCGAGGTCCGTCAGCCAGCTCTTGGATGATTGTGGGCCGATCAGAAGGACGGCCTCGCAGTGATCGGCGAGCAAGGTGGCGACCGCACGGGACTCGGGCCGGGCATCGGTGACGGCGCTGAGGACGACCTCGTAGCCGGTCGTCTCGGCGGCTGCGTAGATGCCCTCCACGACGTCGGCATGAAAGAGCTGCTGGACACCGAACATGACCCCGAGCAGATGCGAGCGCTCCTGACGCAACATCTGGGCGCGCACATCCGGGACATAACCCAGATTGGCGGCAACCTCGAGGATGCGCTCGCGGTTGGCCGGGCTCGCGCCCGGAACGCCGCGCATGACGATCGAGACCAGCGAGATCGACACCCCGGCCTGCTTAGCGACGTCGGCGAGCACGGGCCGGCGCGGTTTGGACACGCCTGCTCCTCGCTTGGGGGTTGTCCCGCTCACCGGCACCTCTTCATCGGGAGCCGGGGTTCCGGCCGTGATGGCAACGATACGGACACGGACTTGATCTCAATGGTTTAAGGGGGTTGACGTCCATGTAAGGACAAAGCATAGTCACCATCACCTAGAACGTTCTAGGGGTGACCGGCGCCACACTCGGAAGGTGCCGACCACGATCGCCAACTGACCAGTACCAGTCTCAGCAGTACCCGGCGGCTTGTTTTCGCCCGGCGCACGCCTGGCGCAGACCTTGCCACCAGCGAGACGCACCAGCGTGTTCCCGTCGCACCTCCCCCCACTCCGTCCCGTGGCGCGTGATCCTTCCGCACAGCGGAGCACGCCACATCGCTCTGTCACGGCCCAGCCGCCGAGTCGGCCGCCGACTCCAGTCGCCGCACGGCGATCATCAGCCCGTCCCGGACGGGCAGAAAGGACCTCTCGTGTCCAAGCGGTTCAAGCTCGTAGCGGCGACGATGCTGCTCGCGCTACCCCTCGCCGGCTGCAGCACCAACAGCAGCGGAGACACCGGCAGCACGGCATCCACCTCGGCAGCGGCCCCCGCGGCAGCCGCTGGCGGAACGACCGGCACGATTCGGATCGACGTCATCACTCACGGCAACCCAGGGGACTCGTTCTGGGACGTCGTGAAGTCCGGCGCCGTGAAGGCCGGCAAGGACGAGGGCGTGGACCTGCACTACCAGAGCGACGGCGACGTCGGTAAGCAGGCGACCCTCATCGACGCTGCGGTTGCGGCGCACACCGACGGCCTGGTCGTCTCGATGGCGAACCCGGACGGCCTGGAGAACAGCATCAAGGCTGCGGTCGCGGCCGGTATCCCGGTGGTCACCATCAACTCGGGCATCGACAAATGGCAGGGTTTCGGCGCCATCACGCACGTAGGCCAGAGCGAGACGCTCGCGGGCGAGGCGGCCGGCGAGAAGCTCAGCTCGCTGGGTGTCAAGAACGCGCTGTGCGTCATTCAGGAGGCGGGCAACGTCGGCCTTGAGCAGCGCTGCAAGGGTGCTGCCTCGAAGTTCTCCGGGAAGATGACCAACCTCCAGGTGGACAACACCGACCTCACCGGCTCGGAGTCGACCATCCAGTCCAAGATCACGGCTGATTCCTCGATCGACGGCATCCTCTCCCTCGGCGGCGACATGTCGGGGCAGGCGGTCAAGGCCGTCAGCGCCGTTGGGGCCAAGATCCAGGTCGGAACCTTCGACGTGAACGCGGACGTCGTGCAGAACATCGCCGACGGCAAGCTTGCCTTCGCCATCGACCAGCAGCCCTACGTCCAGGGTTACCTCGGGGTCACGAGCATCTACCTCAAGGTGCTCAACGGCAACGACGTCGGCGGCGGCCAGCCGGTCTACTCCGGTCCAGCGATCATCACCAAGGACAACGCCGCGGCGGTCCTGAAGTTCGCCAAGAACGGCACCCGCTGATCGTCTGATCCGTCCGTTCGCGGGTGGAGCCGGATTGCGCCGGCCCCACCCGCGAACCACCGGTGCGGCCCTCGCCCGCACTGCACTGGCAGCACGTCCCCGGCCGGCGCGTCAACGCGCAGAACCGGTCGCCGAGAACGGGTCTCAACAGGTCCGAGGAGAGCATCCATGAGCACAACCGCCGCACCACCGCCGGTGGCGGAGTCCGCCGGTGCAGCCGAGGACGAACGGCTAGCAGGCAACCACCGGCTGTCGGCCCTCCTACGGCGCCCCGAGGTGGGGGCTGCCGTCGCCGCACTGATCATCTTCGGGTACTTCGCCTTGAGCACCGAGGCGTTCTCCAAGCCGGCCGGTGCCAGCACCTGGATCTTCACGTCGTCCTCGTTCGCGATCATGGCGGTCGCGGTCGCGCTGCTCATGATCGGTGGCGAGTTCGACCTGTCCGCCGGGGCGATGACCGGCTTTACCGGCCTGATCACCGGCATCATGATGACGCACTACCACGCCAACGTCTGGCTCTCGATCCTGATCTCGCTGGTGGCCGCGCTCGGGGTGGGCTTCATCAACGGGTTCCTGGTGATGAAAACCGGGCTGCCCAGCTTCATCGTCACGCTGGGTACCTTCTTCGTGCTCCGCGGCGTGGACCTGGCCGTCACGAAGATCATCATCAACCAGGTCTCGGTGGTGAACTTCCAGAGCGCCGACGGCTATAACGCCGGGGCGAAGGTCTTCGGCTCCTTCGTCAAGCTCGACCTGGGCTGGCTCCCCGGTCTCGGCGAGCGGGACAGCCCGCTGATGACGATCTACGTGGCGACGTTCTGGGCGCTGGGAGTGATTGCCGTTGCCACCTGGATCCTGCAGCGCACCCGCGCCGGAAACTGGATCTTCGCCGTCGGTGGCGCGCAGACCAGCGCCCGGCAGGTGGGCGTGCCGGTCTTCAAGACCAAGGTCGGGCTCTTCCTCGGTACCTCGTTCGCGGGCTGGCTGGTCGGCATGCTCTCGCTGTTCAAGTCCACGACGGCGCAGTCCACCACCGGCGTCGGCCAGGAGTTCGTTTACATCATCTGCGCCGTCGTCGGCGGTTGCCTGCTCACCGGCGGCTACGGCTCGGCCGTCGGCGCCGCATTCGGCGCGCTCATCTACGGAATGGTCGGCCAGGGCATCATTTACGCCGGCTGGGACAGCGACTGGCTCTACGCCTTCCTCGGCGTGATGCTGCTCGGCGCCGTCCTCGTCAACAACTGGGTCAAGGTACGCGCGGAGGCAGTCCGATGAGCCAGCAGCCGGACAACAGCAGCACGTCCATCTCTGGCGACCCGGCCGGCCCGCCGGCTGTCGGCACGCCGATCATCGAGGTCCGCGAGATCGGCAAGTCCTACGGCTCCGTGATCGCCCTGCGCGACGTCAGCGCCACGGTCCGGACCGGCGAGGTGACCTGCGTCCTGGGCGACAACGGCGCCGGCAAGTCCACCTTCATCAAGATCCTCGCCGGCGCGCACCCGCACAGCAGCGGAACCTTCACCGTTGACGGCAAGGAACACCACTTCTCCTCCCCGCGAGAGGCACTCGCCCTCGGCATCGCGACCGTTTACCAGGATCTCGCCGTCGTCCCATTGATGCCGGTGTGGCGAAACTTCTTCCTGGGATCGGAGATTACCAAGGGCATCGGGCCGTTGCGGCGACTCGACATCACCGCCATGAAGAAGATCACCAAGACCGAACTGGCGGCGATGGGGATCGACCTGCGCGACGTCAACCAGCCGATCGGAACCCTCTCCGGCGGCGAACGCCAGTGCGTGGCCATCGCCCGCGCGGTCTACTTCGGTGCGCGCGTGCTCATCCTCGACGAACCCACCGCAGCCCTGGGCGTGCGCCAGTCCGGGGTGGTCCTGAAGTACGTCGCCAAGGCCCGCGACCGCGGTCTGGGCGTCATCTTCATTACCCACAACCCGCATCACGCCTACCCGGTCGGCGACCATTTCATGATCCTTCGCCGGGGCCGCTCCCTGGGGAACTTCGCCAAGGAGCAGCTGCCCCTGGACGACCTGGTCCAGATGATGGCCGGCGGCGCAGAGCTCGAGCAACTCGCTCACGAGCTCAAGCGGGATGCCCGCTCCGGCAGCCAACAGCAGGTCGCACTCGCACTGTCCGAGGAGACCTCGGCACTGGGTCTCACTGACACCACGGACGGCACCGAACACGTTTCGAACTGACTGCCGAAGCCGCCAGCCGCCAAGCAATCACGCATCACCGTCGGCTGATTCGCCCGCCGCACCCGGGCACTCGCCCGGGTGCGGCCGGCCCGACGTCGTCCTGCCCGACCGGTGCAGGACACCCCCACGTCCCGATGACTACCGGGACCAAGATCTACAGAGGTGGCAACAACCATGCGCATCGGCCTCATCGGACTGGGCCGGATCGGCGGGTTCCATGCCGACACGCTCGCCGCACTTGCCCAGGTCGACGAACTCATCGTCACCGATCCCGTCCAGGTCGCAGTGAAGGCCGTGACCGAACGTCTCGCCAAGGCCCGCGCCGTGGCCACGCCGGAGGAGTTGCTCGCCTCCGGGATCGACGGTGTGGTGATCGCGGCCGCGACCAACGCTCACGCCGAACTGCTCCTGGCAGCCGTGGAACGCGGCATCCCGACCTTCTGCGAGAAGCCCGTTGCCGGCACCGCCGACGAAGCAGTCAAGGTCAGGGACCGGCTCATCGGATCCGCCGTCCCCGTCCAGATCGGATACCCGCGCCGCTTCGACCCGGCCTTCGTCGCCGCCCGGCAAGCCGCCCGTGACGGGGCGCTCGGCCAGATCCACACCGTGCGCTCGACGACGATGGATCCGGCCCCGCCACCGGCCAGCTACCTGGCCATCAGCGGCGGGATCTTCCGTGACTGCTCCGTCCACGACTTCGATGCCGTCCGCTGGGTCACCGGCCGCGAGGTGGTCTCGGTGTTCGCGGTCGGGTCGGTCGACCCCACCGCTGCCGACGAGTTGTACGCCGCCAACGGCGATTACTCGACCGTCTCGGTGCTGCTGACGATGGACGACGGGACCATCGGGGTCGTCTCCAACACTCGGACCAACGCCCGCGGCTACGACGTCCGCCTGGAGGTCCACGGCACCCGCGACGCGGTCGCCGCTGGACTCGACGACGGCCTCCCGCTGCGCTCCACGCAGCCGGGCGTGACGTGGCCCGCCGGCCCGGCCCATACCTTCTTCATGGACCGGCTCGCCGAGGCGTTCCGCCGCGAGCTGGCCACGTTCTGCGACGTCGCCGCCGGCGCCATCGCTTCGCCCTGCACCGTCGAGGACGCCCTCGGCACCGCGTGGGTCGCCGAGGCCGCCACGCTCTCGGCCCGGCACGGACGGCCGGTTCGGATCGACGAAGTTGCCAGGTAGCCGGCGCAGCCAGAATGAGCGCCCCAGAGCAGACGGAAGGACCAGCCCTCAATGACGGCCACTGAAACTGCACTCCCGCAACGACTCGGTGTCGCCGTGGTCGGCTTCGGTTGGATGGGGCGGGTCCACAGTCAGGCCTATGCCCGGTTGCGCCACCACTTTCCAGACCTCAGGCTGGTTCCTGATCTTGTCGCTGTCGCCGATGAGGTCCCGGGGCGAGCCGAGCAGGCTGCCGCCCAGTTCGGTTTCGGCACCGCTACCCGCGACTGGCGTGCCCTGCTCCAGGACCCGCGCATCGACGCGGTCAGCATCACCACCCCGAACGCGATGCACCGCGAGGTCGGGGTGGCTTTCGCCGCCGCGGGCAAGCATCTCTGGATTGAGAAGCCGGTGGGCCTCACCGTGGAAGATGCCCGAGCGGTTCGGAATGCCGCCGCGGTCAACGGCATTCAGGCGACCGTAGGCTTCAACTACCGCAACGCCCCCGCCGTCCAGGCCGCACGATCGCTGATCGGCACCGGAGCCATCGGCGCCCTGACGCACGCCCGGGTCCGGTTCTTCAGCGACTACGCGGCTCATCCCGAGGGAGCACTGACCTGGCGCTACCAGCGCGCCCTGGGAGGCAACGGCGTCCTCGGTGACCTGGGCTCGCATGCCATCGACCTGGCCCGCCACCTGCTCGGCGAGATCGACACCTTGGTGGCCGACACGGCGGTTTTCATCCCGACCCGGCCGCGCCCGAGCGCCGCCACCGCCGGCCACACCCTCGCGGCCGGCGGCGAACCTGGGCCCGTCGAGAACGATGACTACCTCAGCTGCCTTGTCCGCTTCGCCTCCGGCGCGCACGGCGTGATCGAGGCCTGTCGCGTCTCGGTCGCGGAACAGAACACCTACGGGTTCACCATTCACGGAACCAAAGGCATGCTCTCCTGGGATTTTCGACGCATGGGGGAGCTCAGGGTCAGTCGCGGCGATGCCTACCAAGACCAGCCCACCAGCACCGTTCATGTCGGCCCTGGCGCCGGCGACTACACCGCCTTCCAGCCAGGCGCCGGAAACAGCATGGGCTTCGATGATCTCAAGATCATCGAAGCCCGCGACTTCCTGGCTTCCATCGCCGCCGGGACTCCCCAAGGAGCCACCCTCGACGACGCTGTCCACACCGCAGCCGTTCTCGACGCCGTCGCACGATCAGTGAAAAGCGGTAGCTGGACTGGTCTGTAGC
This sequence comes from Kineosporiaceae bacterium, assembly GCA_035474375.1. Taxonomy (GTDB): domain Bacteria; phylum Actinomycetota; class Actinomycetes; order Actinomycetales; family Kineosporiaceae; genus JANNPJ01. The sequence goes on from DATINJ010000078.1 coordinate 9,565, forward strand.
CCCGGGACCGACCATGGCGTAGATGTCGGCGAGGCGGATCGCGGCCTGGTCGCTGCGCGTCCGTGGTGCTGTCAGCTGAGTCCGGCGATGAGGAGGTCGCTGAGGGCGGCGTAGGCCTGGGAGTCTTCGAGGTTGGCTTCGCGGGAGATCGTCCCGCGCTGGATCGCTTCCATGACGAGCCTGGCGACGACGCCAACGAAGCGCGGGTCGAGTTGGGTCGACACGGTCCGTGCTTCGGCGATCAGATCCTGGACCCGGAGGGCGGCGGCCTGGGTGTTGCGCTGGTAGATCTCCCGTGCGGGCGCGAAGGCCTCGACATCGGCGATGAAGGCAGGCCCGGCGGGGCGCAGTTCATCGGCGATGGCCTGCAGGTAGGCCGCGATCCGGTCGCGGGGTTGCCCGGACAGAGCGATGCGCTGCTCGACGCGTTCGGTTGCGGCGCGGAAGAAGGCGCGCACCGCGACGATGACGATCTGTTCCTTGCTCGGGGCGATCGAGTAGAGCGTCGTCTTGGAACATTTCAATCGCCGGGCCAGTTCGGCTACCCCCAGGTGCCGGAAGCCCTCGGCGAGGTAAATGTCGAGCAGGCCGTCGAGCAGTTCGTCTCCCCGCGTGACGTTGGTCGGGTTCCGCTCCGGAGCGTCCATCCAGGGATTGTGCCAGAGAACTGATCTGAGTACTAAGTTACTTGGTCTGGTACTGTCCGAGGAGAGCGAAGGAGCCTGGATGCCCGCAACCCGTCTGATGCCGACCCAAGAATCCGAAGACCTCATCGTCCTGACGCGGACTCTGGTGGAGAAGGAACTGCGCCCCCGGGTCACCGCCGCAGAGGCAGCCTCGGCCTTCCCGAGGCAGGTCTTCCGGACGCTCGGTGAGGCCGGGCTGCTGTCACTGCCGTATCCGGAGGAATTCGGCGGCGGCGCGCAGCCATATGAGGTGTATCTGCAGGTGCTTGAGGAGATCGC
>DATINJ010000079.1:0-18636 GCA_035474375.1 Kineosporiaceae bacterium
AACCCGTAGGTGTATGCGCGCCGGCGTACGCCCTGCGAAAGTGGTCCTGTGGGGGTGTGGGTGAGCGCTGCTGTCGCGACCTTCGCGGTCCTCATCGCTGCCCTTTTCGTGGCCCGCTACGCGCGGTTGCGCCGGGAGATCGACCGGGCCCGGGAGGAGCGCGGCTGGCTGCTCGAGCGCGAGCGGGAGGCCGCCGCCCAGAGCGCCGTCGACGCCGAGCGCGCCCGCATCGCCCGGGAACTGCACGACATCGTCAGCCACAACGTGAGCCTGATGGTGGTCCAGGCGGGAGCCGCCCGGCAGGTCTTGACCACCCAGCCGGCCGAAGCCGAGACAGCGCTGCTGGAGATCGAAAGCGCCGGTCGGAACACCATGACCGAGCTACGTCACTTGCTTGGAGTGCTCGCGCCGTCGGCCGAAGGCAAGGACGCCGAGGATCTGTCGCCGCAGCCGAGTCTGAGCCGGCTCAGCCCGCTGGTCGACCGGATCGCCTTCGCCGGCCTGCCGGTGGAGGTGCGGATCTCCGGCCAGCCGCGACCGTTGCCCTCCGGGGTGGACGCGACCGCGTACCGGATCATTCAGGAGGCGCTGACCAACGCGCTCAAGCACGGTGACGGCGTGAAAGCAGAGGTGACAGTGCGGTATGCGGACCACTCACTGCGAGTGGAAATCCTGAACAGCGGCCCCAGCGTGCTCACCGGTGGCCCGATTGCCTCGCCTCGCCCGATTGACTCGACCGGCCCGGCCACCGATCTCAGCGTTCCGACCCAGGGTCGCGGGCTGCTCGGGCTGCGGCAACGGGTCGCGGTCTTCGGCGGTGACTTGGATGCCCGGCGCCGGCTCGGTGGCGGGTTCCGGGTCCGGGCGCGGATCCCGCTGGATCGGCCATGACGGCGGGGACGGGCGGGACGCGGGTGGTCATCGCCGACGACCAAGCCCTGGTCCGGACCGGGTTCCGGATGATCCTCACGGCCGGTGGTCTCGATGTCGTGGGGCAGGCCGCCGATGGTGCCGAGGCGGTGGCGGAGGTGCTCCGGTTGCGACCGGACGTCGTCCTGATGGACATCAGGATGCCGACGATGGATGGCCTCGAAGCTACCCGGCGGATCATCAATCAGGTGCCGGATTGCCGGGTGCTGATGTTGACCACCTTCGACCTGGACCGTTACGTCTACGAGGCGCTCGCCGCCGGGGCCAGCGGCTTCTTGCTGAAAGATGTCACCCCCGAACATCTGGTGGCCGCCGTGCGATTGGTCGACACCGGTGATGCCCTGCTGGCGCCGTCCATTACTCGGCGGTTGGTGGAGCGTTTCGCCTCCGGTGAGAATGGCCGGCGAGCCGAAACATCTCCGGCCCGGCATCGAGATCTCACCGCGCTGACCCCGCGCGAGCTGGAGGTGCTGGTCCTGGTCGGGCACGGTCTTTCGAATCCGGAACTGGCGGAAAAGTTGGCTCTCAGCCAGGCGACGGTGAAGACCCACGTGGCTCGGATCTTCGCCAAGCTCGCGCTGCGCGACCGGGCCCAAGCCGTCGTCCTGGCTTATGAGACAGGCATCGTCGCGCCCGGCGACCGGGTCGAATAGCTGTGGTTCAGCCGGTGATCAGGGCGACGACGGTGGTGCCCGGGGCGAACCGGCCGCGTTCGGTCAGGCTCAGCAGGCCGTACAGCATTTTGGCCACGTATACCCAATCCGGCCGAAAGCCATGTCGGTCCAGGAAATCTGCGATGAAAACGGCGAGCTCATCGGTTCGCTTGGCGAAACCGCCGAAGTGGAAGTCCATTTCAATTGACCAATTGCCGGCGGGTACCCCAAAAGCTTCAGTCTGAAGGCGATTGACGTCGTTCACCAGGAACTGGCCACCTTTCAAGGCCGAGAATCCGATGGCCCGCTGCCCGGGGCGCAGGCCGGCGGCCACCCCGGCCAGTGTGCCGCCGGTGCCGCACGCGCAGCAGATGACGTCGAAGTCGACCTCGATCTCGGCGGGGACGTCGGTGCAGCCCAGTGCCGCCAGAGCATTGCTGCCACCCTCCGGCAGGAGGTAGCAGGGGCCGAACCGCTGGCGCAGGTCGTCGACAACCTCCGGGTCCAGCTTTCGGCGGTAGGTCGTGCGGTCGAGGTAGGTCAGCTCCATGCCGTGCCCGACCGCGGCCGACAGCGTGTCGTTGAGCGGTAGATGCTCCTCGCCGCGGACCACGCCGACGGTGTCGAACCCGAAGTGATACCCGGCGGCCGCGGTCGCGCTCAGGTGGTTGGAATAGGCGCCGCCGAACGTCAGCAGGCGAGAGTGGCCCTGCTCGCGGGCGGCGAGGAGGTTCAGCCTCAGCTTGCGCCACTTGTTGCCCGGCAATTCCGGATGGATCAGATCGTCACGCTTGAGATACACCCGGACGCCGTGCCGGGCGAACCGCTCGTCGTCCAGTTCGACCAGCGGCGAAGGCAGGCGAAGCGATAGGTCGGGCACCCGCCGGAATCTACGCTGCGTCCCGCCGACTGTCCGATCTGTGATGATTGCGACATGACCACGACTAACATCTGGACCGCACCGACGCCGGGATCACCCGGCGCGGAGCCCTTGGTCGGTCCCGACCGGCCGATCCTGGAGAGCTTCCTGGACTGGCACCGCCGGACCCTGCTGAACATCTGCGCGGGCCTGACCGGGGAGCAGTTGGCCGCCCGGTCGATTCCGCCGTCCAACCTGTCGCTGCTCGGGTTGGTCCGGCATCTGGCGAAGGTGGAGCGCACCTGGTTCCGGGAGCGGGTCGCAGGTCAGCCGGTGGGCCCGCTGTTCGACCCCGAGCGCGGCAAGGACGCCGACTTCGACGATCTGGACCCGAGTGCAGCGGAGAACGACTTCGCGGTCTTCGAGCGCGAATGTCGGTTGGCCGATGAAGCGGTGGCCGGATTGTCTTTCGACGACACCTTCGAACTTCGCGGCGAGACGTATTCGCTGCGACTGGTCTACGTCCACCTGATCGCCGAGTACGCCCGGCACAACGGTCACGCCGACCTGCTTCGGGAGCGGATCGACGGCAAGACCGGGTCATAGCCCCAAATCTCTGGTGATCAGGCACCTGGGAGGCGCGTCAGCGCCGGGGGTGCCCGCTCGGGTCTGCTGCGGCCGGGCAACCGTGCATGATCACGTCTTGCGTGATTCTGGTGATCATGCACTTGGGAGGCGCGTCAGCGCCGGGGTGCCCGCTCGGGTCTGCCGTGGCCGGGCAACCGTGCATGATCGCGGCTTGGAGGATTCTGGTGATCATGCACGGTTGCTCGCTTGGGGCTGCCGTGGCCGGGCAGCTGTGCATGATCGCGGCTTGCAGGATCACCAGAGAATTGGGTTGCGACGGGACGAATAGGCCAGCGGGGTCCGTGCAGGTCCGTGCAGGTCCGTGCAGGTCGGTGCGGGTCGGTGCGGGTCGGTGCAGGTTGAAACGCGGACACGCGTCGCCGGGTGCGGTCGGCGGGCGGTCTGGTCCTTGGGGTGAACCGCCGGGCTGTCACTTTGGGCGTGATCACGAGCAAGGCGAGGCTGGGTGGAGGGGCAACTTACGAGACCGGGCGCGGATCGGCGGGCCGACACGTCGGTAAATCCGGCGTTGTCCGGCCAGCCTGGGGTCAATACTGGGTCGGTGTCAGTGTCCCGCCCTCCTTCCGCCGGACGTTCGGCGCGCAGAGGGCGAGGCGCCGGTCCGGTTCGGTCGGTCGGCGTGGGTCGATCGGCGGGTCAGCGCTCGCCACAGATCGGCCGCCGGCCGTCGGGGTCGTTCGACCAGGTGTCTCGGCTGAGGCCGGGTACCGGGCCTAAAGGCCCGAGAGGCGGTCCGACGCGCCGGCCGGGTCGCGCGGCGCAGAACGCCAAGCTCGGATTCCGGCGTGCCCTGACCCTGCTCGGACTCACCCTGCTTGCCCCCGGCTCCGCGCAACTCGTAGCCGGTGTCGGCCGGCGGCGCCGGTTGCTCGGAACGGTTGTCCTGCGTACCTGGGTGGGCTTCCTGGGCACGGTGGTCCTGCTCGCCGTCGGCTGGCTGATCCACCGCGAGTGGGTGCTCGGGATCTTCACCCACCACTCGGTACTGCGGGTGCTCGCGGTGCTGCTGATCGTCGTCGGGGCCGGCTGGCCGTTGTTGATCATCGATGCCTGGGGACTGGCCGACATTCGGCTGCTCCCGCTTCGCTCTCGACGTCAGATCGCCCTGTTGGCCATCGCGATGGTGATTGTCACCTGTCTGGTTCCGATCGCCGCCGGACGGCGGGTGTGGGCAGGCGCCGAACTGCTGGGCGGCGTCTTCGGGTCGGATCGGAAATCCGCTGCCGTGGCCGGTCGGTACAACGTCTTGCTGCTGGGCGGTGACGCCGGGCCGGACCGGATCGGTACCCGTCCGGACAGCGTGAACCTGGCAAGCATCGATGAGAAGACCGGTCGGACGGCGTTGATCAGCCTGCCGCGCAATCTGCAGAACGTGCCGTTCCCGGCCGGTAGCCCTGCCGCCCGAGCCCTGCCTGCGGGCTGGTCCTGCGGTGACAAGTGTCTGCTCAACGCGATCTACCAGTGGGGGTCGCAGAACCGCCAGTACTTCCCGGGGGCCAAGGACCCGGGGGCAGAGGCGATGAAGCAGGCCGTCCAGGCGGTCACCGGCCTCACGGTCAACTACTACGTCATGATCGACTTACAAGGCTTCCGGTCGATGATCGATGCCGTCGGCGGAATCGACCTGGCGGTGGCCTCCCGGGTCCCGATCGGCGGCGGGACCTCGCCGATCAAGGGCTACATCGAACCGGGCAAGCAGCATCTGAACGGTTTTCAGGCGCTCTGGTACGGGCGTTCTCGGGAGGGCTCCAGCGATTACGAGCGGATGGCTCGTCAACGGTGCGTGATGACGGCGATGGTGAACCAGCTCGACCCGAGCACCCTGCTGAGGAATTTCCAGCGGATCGCCTCGGCCGGAAAGCAGGTGGTCAGCACCGATATTCCGGCAGCCGAGCTGCCCGCCTTTCTCACCCTGGGCCAGGAGGCGAAGAGCCGCCGGATCGAGAGCGTGCAGTTCGTCCCGCCGCTGATCGTTCCGCATCACCCGGACTACAGCGTGATCCGGCAACGGGTGACGGCAGTGATCGCCACGAGCGAGCAGGACGGCGACGCCCGTGCCGGGACTCCCGCGCCGACCGTCACCTCCGCCGCCTCGGACCGAGGCACCCAGACTGCGTCAACCCCGACCGCGCCAAAGCCGACCGCGACGACCCGGAGCACGGCCGCTGCTGCGGTGACTACGGGTATCGGATCGACACCCTCGGTCGACGTCCGCCAGGTCTGCAAGGTGGCCTGAAAGAGTTTCCGGTCCTTGCAAGGTCCGGGCAAGCGATGATCAGAATCGAATTCCCGGGCCTCGCAGCCAGGACGTCGCAGATCAGCGGGGTTGATCAAGGACTCGCCGGTATTCACCGCGTGATCTGTGATTGAGAGGCCCTCCGCCCCGGCTACGCTGTGTCGCGAGATGGAAGAGCTCCCGCCCGTGGCATCCCACGAAAATGATCAACCGGCACAGCTGCCAGCTGATGTCCCGGTCAGCATTGTGCTGTGTGTGCTCAATGAGCAGCGCCACCTGGCTGAGGCGGTCGCGCATGCCCTTGACCAGGATTACGTAGGGCCGCTGGAGCTGGTGCTTGCGCTCGGTCCGTCCCGAGATCGCACGGACGAGATCGCCGCCGAGTTGGCAGCGGCCGATCCGCGGATCCGTTCGGTGCGCAATCCCGATCCATCCGGCAGCACTCCGGCCGGATTGAACGCAGCGTTGGCGGCCACCCGTCACCCGGTGGTGGTCCGAATCGATGGTCACTCACTGCTACCACGTGAGTACATTCGAATCGCCGTCCAGACCATGCGGGAGACCGGCGCGGACAATGTCGGCGGGATCATGGCCGCCGAAGGATTGTCATCCTTCGAGAAGGCCGTCGCCCGCGCAATGACCAGCCGGTTCGGCGTCGGCAACGCCAGTTTCCATACCGGCGGCGAGGCCGGCCCGGCCGACACCGTCTATCTCGGGGTGTTCCGCCGTTCGGCGCTCGAGCGGGTCGGTGGCTACGACGAGACTTTCCTGCGGGCCCAGGACTGGGAAATGAACCTGCGGATCCGGCGCTCCGGCGGGCTGGTCTGGTTCCAGCCGCAGCTGCGGGTCTCGTACCGTCCCCGATCCACCGTGCGGGCGCTGGGCCGGCAGTACTTCCACTACGGCCGCTGGCGCCGGGTGGTGATGCGGCGGCACGAGGGCACCGTGAACTTCCGGTACCTGGCCCCGCCGATCGCTCTGGGCGGGGTACTCCTCGGCCTCGGCCTGACCGTGGCCGGGGTTCGCTCGGCCGCGGTGCTGCCGGTCGGCTACTTCACCGCTGTCGTGGTCGGCTCCGTGGTCGAAGGCCGTGGCCTGCCACTCCGGGCCTGGGCGCAATTGCCGCTGGCCACCGCCACGATGCACCTCACCTGGGGTGCCGGGTTCTTGAGCAGTCCGCGTCGGCTGGCGGCCGGCAGCGGCCGGATCGGCGCCGTCGTCCAGACCCCGACGTCCACCTGAGCTCATTCGCCCGCCGAGCGACCCGCCCAGCCCTGAAAGGTTGCTCAGCGGGTGGCCAGCCCGTGAAAGGTCGCTCAGCGAGCGGCCAGCCCCCAGGCACTGAGTAGGTCGCTGAATCGCTGGCCATCGTCACGCCAGTCCAGGTCACGTACCGCTCCGGCGCGACCGGCATCGCCCAGGCGGTGCCGCAGATCCTGGTCGGCCCGGAGGTTCAGCACCGCCTCGGTGGCGGCCCCCGGGTCCTCGAAAGGCACCACCAGGCCGCTGTGGTACCGCCGGACCAGCTCGGCGGAGGCGGCGTTGGGCGTCGTCACCACCGGTACCCCGAAGGCCATGTACTCCATCACCTTGGTCGGCCGGGACGTCGCATAGTTCGGCTCGTCGTGGAGCAGCGCCAGGCCCGCCAGAGCCCCCCGGAGCAGTCCCAACGCCTCCCGGTTGGGGACGAAGCCGTGATGACGTATCCAGCCTCGCCGATGCGCCTGTTCAATCGGTTTCGCGACGTCCGAGTCGGCCGGGCCGATCAGCTCCACGGTGATCTGCGGGCTCAGCCGGCGTCCCAGCTCGATCATTTCCAGCGCGCCGCGCGGCTCGGTCAGCCGACCCAGGTAGACCACCCGGTCGGTACCGGCCGGCGGCGGGGGATCGGTCGGCACGATCACGCTGTTCGGCACCACCGGGTGCGGCTGGCGAAACCGGTCGAGATAGCTCTCCTCGGCCAGCAGCAAGGTGCAGTGCCGTTCGGCCCAGCGCTCGCTGGCTCGGATCCCGGCCGCGGCCAGCGGCCGAAGCCGCCGGGGTAACCAACCTTTCATCGTCAACGCGGCTGCCGTGTCCTCATGCACGTCCCAGACCACCCGTGGATGCCGCCGGGTGTTCATCCCCGGGACGGCCAACAGCAGTTCCGGATCGTGCAGCAGCGCGATGTCGTGGTTCGGCCCTTCCTTGCGGAGCAACCGGCGGGCAGCGCGGATCGCGCTCAGCCGGTGCCGGCCGAGCGCCCGAGGCAGGTCGATCGCCGTCACCCCCTCCGGTGGATTCCGGCGGTATGCGGTGAACGGCGCGGCGTAGGTCACCGCCGCGCCGGTCTCCTGCAGGGCGCTCAGTTGCCGAAACCGGATCCGAGCGTCGTCCGGGTCGTGAACCACGGTGATCACCAGGACGCGCAGCGGTAGAGCGTCGGCGGCGGTGCCGAGCTGGCGAGCTGAACTGTCTTGGGTCACTGTCGGTTCACGACCAGGGTGCATCACGACAAGGGCCGGTCATGAGGCCGAGTTGGAATAGGCGTCGACGACTTCCTTGGTCGGGCCGTCCATCTTCAGCTGACCCTGCTCGACCCAGAGCACCCGGTTGCAGGTCTTGGTGATCGCCGGCAGCGCGTGGCTGACCAGGAAGACCGTGCCCGCGGTGCTGCGCAGCTCGCGAATGCGTTGCTCGCTGCGCTTCTGGAAGCCCTTGTCACCGACCGCGAGCGCCTCGTCCACCAGCAGCACCCGGTGGCTCACCGACGCCGCGATGGCGAACCGCAGCCGGGCGGCCATCCCGCTGGAGTAGGTGCGCATCGGCAGGTCGAGGAATTCCTCCTTGATCCCGGCGAATTCGACGATCTCCTGGTACTTGGCCTTCACCTCGTCCAGCGACATCCCGAGCGCCAGCCCGCCGAGCATGATGTTCCGCTCGCCGGACAGCTCGTTGATGATCGCCGCGTTGACGCCGAGCAGAGTCGGGTTGGTGTCCGAGTAGACGGCGCCCTGGCTGGACGGCACCAACCCGGCGATCGCCTTCAGCAGGGTGGACTTGCCGGAACCGTTGCTGCCGACGACGCCGATCGCCTCGCCCTCGTAGGCGGTGAAGCTGATCCCGCGGACGGCGTGTACCTCGCGAGCCCGGCGCATGCTGGGCGAGCGCTTGAGCCACCGGTTCTGGTTGTCCTTGCTGCCGGCCGGTCGGCCGGTCGCGAACACCCGGTAGGTGATGTGCAGGTTGTCGACGATCACCGTTGGTCGGACGCCGACGGTGGACTTCGGGGTCGAGCGACGACCCTTGCCCGGCCGGGAGTCGGTGGGTTCGGTGGGTTCGGTGGGGGCCACGATCTGAACAGCGGCGCCGTTGGTCTCAGTCACGCCCGTACAGCCCTTCGGCTCGCCAGAAGAAGAGGAATCCTGCCACGAACATCACCACACCCCAGATGATGCCCAGTTGCCAGGTCAGAGGGTCCGCATGAACGCCTTCCAAGCCGTGGTCCCGGCTGAGGAGGGCGTCCCGGACCAGGGTGATGTACACATTCACCGGGTTGATCTTGAGCACAGTGGTCAGCGTCGGGTGGTCGCTGAACTTGTCGCTGACCGCGAAGAAGATGCCACTGACGTAGAACAGCAAGCGGGTGATGAACGGAATCAGCTGCGCGACGTCCCGGACATGGATGGTCAGCCGGGCCGCGAAGAAGGCCACCCCGGCGCAGAACAGGGCCATCAGGAAGTACGCCGGCAGGATCATCAGCCAGCGCACCGACAGCGGCTCGCCGCTGATCAGCACGATCAGGCACATCACCAGCACGACCGGGCCCAGCGCGAACAGTTGCTGGAGCACCGAGGCGATCGGCAACACCGCCCGGGGGAAGTGCAGAGTGCGCACCAGCCCGCGGTTGCTGATGATCGACTTCGCGCCGTCGGAGAAGCACCCGGAGAAGAACGCGAACGTGAACACGCCGGTGACCAGGAAGGGGATGAAGTGCTGCGGTCGGCTGGCGCTCTTGACGATCACGCCGAAGACCAACCCGTAAACGGCCGCGTTGATGGTTGGTAGCAGCACGATCCAGGCTGCACCGAGCCGATCGGCTTCGTTCTGCGCCCGAAACCGGGAGCGAGCCAGTTCAACTGCAAAATATCGCCGCTCCCAGAGCTGGCGCACGTACACCGTTAAAGGCGGCCGGCCACCGAGCTCCGCCAGGCCGTGCGTGGCCGCCAGCGCGGCCGCGTCCGCCCCCGAAGGCGTGGTGGTGGTCATGCTGTCTCCTTGATTTCGGTCGCCCATCTCTTTATCTTGGCCAGTTTCATAGTCGTTCCACGGAGGGCAGGTCAGGCATTGCCCCCCGGGTGTCAAGGAGCAAAGGTGCCAGTCGGCCCAGTGTCTCGAGGTCGTACACAGAATGACTTTGTAGCAGGACAGTAATGTCTGCTTTCTCTACCGCCTCCTCTAGAACGGCGACCCGGTTCAGTTCCAGCCCTTTGACGGTCCAGAACGGCACGTACGGATCGTGGAAAATCACCCGGGCGCCCTGCTCGGCCAGCTTCTGCGCGATCGGGGCGGCGGGGGACTCGCGTTGGTCGGAGATGTCGGCCTTGTACGTGACACCCATCAGCAGCACCGTGGAACCCCGCAGCGGTTTCGCCACGTCGTTCAGTGCGTTCTGAATCCGGTGCACCACGTAGCTCGGCATCCCGTTGTTGATCTCCTGGGCCAGCTCGACAAACCGGAACGGATACCCGAGCGCAGCCTGCACCTGGTAGGAGAGGTAATTGGGGTCGATCGGTATGCAGTGCCCGCCGACGCCCGGGCCCGGATAAAAAGGCTGGAAGCCGAAGGGCTTGGTCGACGCGCAGCGGATCACGTCCCAGAGATCGATGTCCAGTTCGTGGCAGAACCGGGCCATCTCGTTCACCAGGGCGATGTTGACGTGCCGGTAGGTGTTCTCCAGGAGTTTAGCCATCTCGGCCTCCCGGGTACCCCTGGCGGGGACCACCTCGTCGACGACCAGGCGGTAAAAGGCGGTCGCCGCCGCGGTGCACGCCGGGGTGCTGCCACCGACCACCTTCGGGGTGTTCCGGAATCCGTAGACCGGGTTCCCCGGGTCGATCCGCTCCGGTGAGAAAGCCAGGAAGATGTCGACGCCGATCCGCAACCCGCTTTCCTCCAGTCGCGGACGCAGCAGTTCCTCGGTGGTTCCCGGATAGGTGGTGGATTCCAGGATGACCAGGGTGCCGGCGGTGAGGTGGCCGGCCACCGTCGCGGCGGCCGCGAGCACCGGCCCCAAATCCGGTCGCCCGTCGTCCGCCAGCGGCGTCGGAACGCAGATCACCACGGTCTTGGCCTGCGAGATCACCGCTGGGTTGGTGGTCGCAACGAACCCGGCGGCCAGCATCGCCTCCACGTCGGCGTCGGACAGGTCGTCCACATGCGAACGCCGTTCGCCGAGGGTGGCCACCACGCCGGCGTTCACGTCGAGCCCGGTCACTTTCAAGCCGCTGCGGCAGGCCTCTTGGGCGAGTGGCAGGCCGACGTAGCCGAGCCCGATGACCACGAGGTCCAACGACTCACCTGCCAGGGTCACGCCCGCACTTCCTTCCCGCTGGTAGTCCGAGGCGCCGGGTGACACCGCCGGTTCGGGGCACCCGGGAGGAATTGTGGCACGGTGCGGGAAAGGCGCGGGAAGGCCGGTTGATCGGGTATCTCATCGCGGCCCCCGGATCACTGCGGGCCCCAGCCCAGTTCTGCCCAGCGCTCGGCCTCGGCGCCGGAGAAATGCACGGCGTTCAGCCGATAATACCGATTGGCGATCTCGCTGCGGGCAGCGATGTACGCGTCGCTGGCACCGGGGATCAGGTGCTCCACCCATCGACCGTCGAACAGCCCGGCGGTCAGGGCATCCGTGACCAGTAGCTCCCGGTCGTTCGCGTCGGGAACCGGGTGACCCTCGGTCGGGGCCAGCCGGAGGTCCAGGGAGAGCGGGCCACGCAAATCCGAAAGCCGCGGCGGGCGACCGAGCAGCCCGGCGACCGGGCGCGGGAGAACCCGGCCGAGCTGCCGGCGAGCAAACCGCTGGGCGTGCAGGGCGGCGGCGTCCATCCGCTCGCCGGCCGGTGGCCGGCCGCTGGCCGCGAACCCGATCACGGCTCGGGCTGCCTCGGTGGCTCCGGTCGTGGTCGGCAGTTCCCGGCAGGCCGCGATCAACCGCTCGCGGACCCGTTTGTCCAGCAGCCGATCCAGGGCCGCGTCGAACTCCTTCGGCCGCTCCGGATCGGCGGCCAGCGCCAGACCGGTGCCGGCCACCACCCGAGCTCGGGTCGGCTGGTCGTCCGTCACGGCGTCCGAGTTCGGTACCAGCAGGGTGGGCAGCGCCGAGTACAGCAGTTCATGAACGGCGTTGTAGCCGCTGGCCGAGACCGCGGCGTCGAACGCGTTCAGGTAACGGACCAGCGGGAACACCGAGATCACCTTGGGGCCGCCGGCCGGGGTGCCCTTGCCGCGGATTGGCGACGAGGTGACCGCCACCTGCCACCCGGCCTCGGTGAACCGCTCCACGGTGCGCTGGTACGCGGCGTACAGGTCGGTGCGCCGGTTGCTGCCCAGGCTGACCATCACCGTCGGCAGGCTGAGGTCCAGGCCGAGCTCGACGCGGGCCCGGTCACGATCCAGCATCGGTACGTGGCCGACCAGGGTGACCGGATCGAGCCGCTGGGCGTCGGTCAGGGTGGAGGTCCGGCCGACGTCACCGGCCGATGCCAGGTCGCCGGGCTCCAGCACGGCGGCGAACAGCCGCCGGTAGCGCAGGGCCCGAGCACCGACGCCCTTCTGCCACATCGCCCGGCGGCTCCAGATGAACGGCACCTCTGGCATCCGGCGCAACGCCCGCAACACGCCGTCGTAGGGGTAGACACCGTCGAAGACGAAGGCGCTCGCTCCGACCTCCTCGATCAGGGCGACGATCCGGTCGGCGAGGTAGGCGTCCCAGTGCCGGCGGGGAACCTGCTCGCGCAACACGCCCGGGGCGAATTCGGCCCGCATGTCGTATTGGTTCACCACTGGCACCGCGGATGACAGCGAGAAGATCACCGGGTCCATCCCGCCCAGGGATGCGAGAGCCAGGGCGAGTTGGCGGGAAAGGTGCCCCATTCCCTTGCCATTGGTCGTGGCCAGTACCACCGTGGGCGGGCCGGTGCGCATCGCGGGGGTCGCCGTCCTCGTCGTCGTTCGGAGCCCGAAGGCACTGACGTCCGCACCGGTTCGACCACGCTTATGCAGGCCGAACTAGCAGCGGGTGCGCGCTCAACATACGGCAGACTAGGCCGCGTCCCGGCACTATGGGCGGAGCTCGGGTAATGAGGAGGACGTACCGGAATGGGAGCTCTCGGGCGCCTGCGACGCAAGGTAAAGCGGCAAGTCCGGGCGGTGCCCAGACGAGGCCGCAAAGCAGCCCGAATCGTCATCACCTACGCCGAGACCGCTGTCGCCGTCCGGCGGCACAAAGCCCAGCGGCACGAGGACGCGCTCAGTTGGTTGCACGATGCCGCCCGGCGCAGTCCGGCAGACATGCGGGTGGCGCGGCTCAGATCGCAGGTATTGGCCCGGACCGGGCGGATGTCGGATGCCCTGACCGAGGCGTCTCGGCTGGTCATTGAGGCGCCCAGCCCACGAAATCGGCGGCTGCAGCGAAGTTTGCAGGGCCGCTGGGTAGAGACCGATGCCAGTTGGCGGCCGAGGGTGCCGACGCTGGGGACCGGCGGTTCCACGGTCGAGCCGATCGCCGGCCGGGTGCTCTACCTGGCCAAGGAATCGATGCCACATCGCAACAATGGGTACTGCACCCGTACTCACGAGACGCTGCTCGCCGTCCGTGCCACCGGCCGGGTCCCGATCGCCGTCACCCTGCCGGGGTTCCCCGCGACCGGCGACCCGGCGAATCCGCAACCGGTGGCGCGCACCTCCCGGGTCGACGAGATCGAATATCACCACGTCATGCCGGGGGCCGCGCACTTGCTCAGCGACGTCCCCTATGACGAGTACGTGCAGCTGACCACCACGGCGTTCGCCCGCGAGGTGCGGCGGGTGCGGCCGGAGGTGTTGCATGCCGGTTCCGGGCACCGCGGTTACGACCTCGCGGCGGTCGGCCAGGCCCTGGCCGAGTGGGCGGACCTGCCATGGATCTACGAGGTCCGGTCGTTCTTCGAGACCACCTGGACGGCGGACGAGCGGTACGCCGAGCACGCCGAGTACTACCACCGCCGGTTCGACGCCGAGAGCAGGGCGATGCGGGCCGCGGACGCCGTGGTCACGCTCAGCGGCCCGATGCGCGACGAGATCGTCCATGAGCACGGAATCGATCCAGCCAACGTCTGGGTGATTCCGAACGCGGTGGACCTCGACCGGTTCGTGGCCGTCCCCCGGGATCAGGAACTGGCCGACCGGCTGGGCTTGAAGGGCACCTTCGTACTTGGCTACATCAGCAACCTCGATCACTTCCGGGAGGGCCAGGAGGTGCTGCTGGAGGCGGCCGCCCTGCTCCGCGCCGCTGGTCGGCCGGTGTCCGTGCTGCTGGTCGGCGAGGGCCGGCGGAAGGCGGAGCTGGAAGCGAAGGCTCGCGCGCTGGGGCTCGGCCAGGCCGCGGTGTTCGCCGGCTCGGTGCCGTTCGACGAGGTACCGGCCTGGTACGCGCAGATCGACTTGTTCGTGGTGCCCCGGGTGTCGGAGCGGGCAGGCCGGATGGTGTCTCCGATGAAACCGTTCGAGGCGATGGCGATGGAGATCCCGGTGCTGGTCAGCGACCTGCCGGCGCTGGTCGAGATCGCCGGAGCGAACGAGGAACGGTCGTTCGTGTTCACCGCCGGAGACCCCCGCTCGCTGGCGGCCAGGGTCACGGCGCTGATCGACCATCCCGAGGAACTGGCCAAACGGGTGTCCGCGGCGGGGGAGTGGGTCCGCGCCGAGCGCACCTGGGCCGGGAACGGGAAAGCGTTCGACCAGGTCTACCGGTTCGCCCAGGAACGGCACGCGGCTCGGACCGCGGGGCGGACGCCGGGAGCAGCGGCATGCTGACGTCACTGCCCGGCCGGGACCAGAGCACCGAGGGCTGGGTCGGGGAAACCTTCGCCGCGCTCGCCCGAATGCCGGTGGACGGCCCCGATCCAGTGGCCTGGCCGTTCACCCCGTACTACTCCGGCAACCCGTTTCAGAACCTGCTGTACAGCGGCTTCGTCGAGCAAGGTCTGCTCGCGGTGCCCACCTTCCGGGCCGAGGACCTGCGCACCACCACCCGGAACTGGCCCGCCGACCTGCCGCTCGTCGTCCATCTGCACTGGCTGAACCAGGTGCTGGCCAAGGCCCGCACCGACGAGGAGGCAGATCAGGCGCTCGGTCAGCAGGTCGAGTTGCTCGACCTGCTGAAGGCCCGCGGCGCTCGGCTGGTCTGGACCGTGCACAACTCGCTTCCGCACGACACCCGGTTCGAGGCGCAGGAGGCGCAGCTACGTCGAGATGTGATCGACCGGGTCGACCTCGTGCACATCATGAGCCCGCGGACCGAGGAACTGGTGTCCGACTGGTACACCCTGCCCGCCGACCGGATCTACCAGTGCGATCACCCCGGCTACCAGGGGGTCTATCCGGACTGGGTGAGCCGGACCGATGCCCGGCGCCGACTGCGGATTCCGGACGGCGCGATCGCGCTGCTGCTGACCGGCGCGATCAAGCCGTACAAGGGTCTGCTGGAGCTGTTCGAGGCGGTCGACCAGGTGAACGCCGAACGCCCCGGCTCGGTGGTGCTGGTGGTCGCGGGGAAGCCGGACGACGCCCCGGAGACCACGGCGTTCATCGCCGCCGCCGCCCAGCATTCCGCCGTCCGCCTGCTGCCCGAAAAGGTGCCGGACGTCGACATCCAGATCCTGATGCGTGCTTGTGACGTGGTCGCTGTTCCGTACCGAAGCTCGTTGAACTCCGGGGTGCTGGCGCTCGCCTTGACCTGGGGGCGCCCGGTCCTGCTGCCGGACAATTCGGGATCGGTGCCGCTGGTCGACGATCCGTCGGCACCGGCCGGGCTGATCTACCCGAGCGATGATCCGGACGCCCTGGTCGAGGCCGTTCGCGCCTGCCTGAGCTGGGATCTCTCGGCGGCGAGCGCTGCCGCCGAGCGAGCCGGAGCGCGGATCGACCGAGCGACGATCGCGAAGAAGTTCGCCGCGGACCTGCGGCATTGGGCGGATACCGGTGCGATTCCGGGCGCTGTCTCGGAGGCATCCACTTACCGAGCATGATCACCGGGGGTGCCATCGAGCGGGGAAGGGAGTTGTGCATGATCACGGGCTTTCTGGTGATCGCTGAATGCTTGGCTGAAGTGAGAAGGGGTGCTATAGCGCGCATCCTATTTCAGCCATCTCTTCAGCGATCATGCTTCGCCGGCCGCAGACGGGGCGACGCCAAGATCAGAGGTGCGAGGTAGCTATGCCTGATCGCGGGGTAGTCGTACACATCACGGGGGCCCGGCCGAACTTTCCGAAGGCGGCTCCGGTCATCGCCGGGTTGACGGCGTTGGGCGTGGAGCAACTGCTGGTACATACCGGGCAGCACTACGACGACCGGCTCAGCCGGGTCTTCTTCGACGAGCTGGGCCTACCCGATCCGGATCTGAACCTCGGCGTCGGGTCGGGTAGCCACGCGGTCCAGACCGCTGCGGTGATGGTCGGTCTGGAGCAGGTTTTCGTCGAGCGTGAGCCCGCCCTGGTGGTCGTCTACGGCGACGTGAACTCGACCGTCGCGGCCGCACTGGTCGCCGCCAAGCTGCTGATCCCGGTGGCGCACGTGGAGGCCGGGCTGCGCAGCTTCGACCGGACGATGCCGGAGGAGGTGAACCGCCGGCTCACCGACCAGCTCTCTGATCTGTTGTTCGTCACCAGCCCGGACGCGATCGGTCACCTCGCCCGGGAGGGCCTGGCCCAAGAGCGGATCCACTTCGTCGGAAACCCGATGATCGACACTCTGCTGGCGCACCTGGATGCGTTCGATCCGGAACTCGCCGCCGCTGCGTGGCTGCCCGCCGGGGTCGGTGGCGCGGGCCAGTACCTGGTCGCCACCCTGCACCGGCCGGCGAACGTCGACGATCCGGCGGCGGTCCGGGAGCTGGTCTCGGTGCTGCACAAGGCCGCCGAGCGACTGCCGGTGGTGATCCCGTTGCATCCGCGCGGCCGGGCCGCGTTGGAGGCTGCCGGGCTCTCGACGTCCTCAGGTTTGATCGTGACCGACCCGCTCCCGTACACCGCATTCATGGGGTTGGTCCGGGGCGCGGCGGCGGTGATCACCGATTCTGGCGGGGTGCAGGAGGAGACCACCGTGCTGGGCGTGCCCTGCCTGACGATGCGGCCGAACACCGAGCGACCGGTGACGATCACGCACGGCACGAACCAATTGGTCACCGTCGACGGGGTGTTGCCGGTGCTGGACCAGGTACTCGCCGCCGCGCCGGCGCCCCGCCCGGCGCCGGTCGGATCGCGGCCTCCGTTGTGGGACGGCGCGGCCGGACCGCGGATCGCGGCGATCATCGCCGGTTACCTGGAGGCCAGATGAAGGGCCCGCTGAATCGGGCGGTGCTCGCCGGATTGCGATTGCTGCCGCCGCCTCGGGACAAGGCGGCGATCCGGGTCGCGCTGGCGCTCCGGGACCTGGTCACCGGGCGTCCGGCGGCGTTGCCCAAGCCGCCGCCACCGCCACCCCCGGGTGCGTCGGTGGTCCGCCCGCCCACCGGGTTGCCGGTTCCGGCGGCGCTGCCGGCGACCCGGACCTGGCTGCTGCCGGAGGGAATCGAGGGCAGCGGGTCTCGGGTCCGCAGCCTGTATGCCACCGGTGCGGGCCCGCGGGTCTACGACGTCGCCCTGCTGGAGAAGCTGAACGCGGAGTACGCGGACTCGCCGTTGGTGCCGTCGCCGCCGTCCTATGCTTCGGACGCGCTGGCCGAGGCCGCTGCGCGGCGGGTTCGCTGGGTGCACGACATGGTCGATCTGGCCGGAAAGCGCACGCTGGAGATCGGTTGCGGGAACGGGTTCGAGGTCTGGTCGCTGGCGCACAACCTGGACTGTGACGCGCACGGCGTGGATGTCAGCCACTACCGGCCCTGGGACCAGCTGGCCGGTGCCCGGGTGCACTTTGAGTGCGCCGATCTTGGCGTCGAAAATCCTTATCCCAAAGACTATTTCGACCGGGTTCTGTCGTTCACCGTGTGGGAGCACGTGACTCATCCGTACGCCATGCTGAAGGCCACCTACGAGGTGCTGAAACCCGGTGGGACGGCGTGGATCCGGGCCAATCTGTACGCCGGCCCGCAAGCCTCGCATCGCTACCGGGACATCTACTTTCCCTGGCCGCACCTGCTGTTCACCGACGAGGTGGTCCGGGAGTGGGACGTCGCCCATGGTCGGCAGCCGATCGGCAACGCCTGGGTAAACCGGCTCAGCTGGCTGCATTACGAGTACTACGCGGACAAACTGGGCTTTCAGATCGCGCATCGCGGGTACACCGAGACCCCCATCGACGAGGACTTCTACCAGCGGTTCGAGGACGTGTTGGGTCGCTATCCGCGCACCGACCTACGCCGCGACTACCTCCTCCTGGTCTTGCGCAAACCCGCTAATTGACCCATTGTGCCCGCGTAAACCTGTGTTGATGGGCTGTTTTCGCCCGGACCGGTGGATTTGCCGAGGCACAGCTGAGGAGCGGGAAGGTCCCACTGGTAGTCGCGTTGAGTGAGTACGGTGCTACTCCACGTAGCTTCGTCGTCGTCTGGGGTTCCCCGTTCCATGCGCAGACTGCCTGCCGTCCTGCTCGCTTCCGCCACCGTCGTCCCGGTTCTGATCACTGCGCTGAGTTCGCCGAGTGCCCTCGCCGTCAGCCCCGGCCGGCTCGCTGCGGCCGGTGCAGCCACGCTGTCCGGCAGGTCAGCCCTGCCTGCCGTCAGTCCAGCCGACCTCGCGGCCGGCCCAGCCAAGCCCGCGGCCGGCCCGACCCGGCCTGCTACCGGCCCAGCCAAGCCCGCTGCCGGGGCCACGCCGGTGGCCACCAAGGTTCGGCGGTTGCCGTTGTCCGGCGTCGATGTCGAGGCCCGCAGAGCGCTGGTGGCGCAGGAATCCTTCGCCGGGTCCCGGGGCGCACCCGGAGCCGTCGCTCGAATGACCACCAGCGCGCCGGCGATCCTGACCAAGCGCCTCGACACTGCCGGGTTCCAGACCCTCGGGGTCACCTGGAAAGCCACCGCGATCGGGCCCAACCTGCTGATCTCGGTCCGGACTCGGACGGCTTCGGGCTGGTCC
>DATINJ010000080.1:0-30693 GCA_035474375.1 Kineosporiaceae bacterium
CTCGGGGCGGACGCCGGCGTGGCGGCCACCTCCCCGGCCTTGCGCACCTTCCGACCGATCGCCGTCGGGGTACCCAACCTCGACCTGATCGGCAACAACGAGGGTGGCGCCGTCGACCTGTACCTCACCGATGGCAGCATCCAGGTGCTGACCGAGCAGAAACTCGGACTGATCGGCGAGGATGAGGGCACCTTCGACCGGTTCGGCAGCGCGGTCACGCTCGCCGATCTGAACGGTGACGCCTACCCCGACCTGGTGGTCGGCGCCCCCGGGAACCCGGTAGACGGCAGCACCCCCGGGCATGTCGACGTGCTCCTCGGCTCGGCACTGGGAATCACCGACCAGGGCGCCACGACGCTGCCCTCCCCGGCCAAGCCCGGAGACGAGTTCGGGGCCTCGGTCGCGGTCTCCGGATCGACCCTGTGGATCGGCGCCCCCGGCACCGACTCCGCCGGAGCGGCCAACTCCGGTGCGGTGTATCGCTACGCGATCGACGCGAACGGCAAGGCCACCCTGCAGGGCAGCACCACCGAGGCCACCCTCGGCGCGAGCTTGCAGGCGAACGAGCGGTTCGGCGAGGTACTCGCACCGGCCCAGGGTGGCGTGGTGGTCGGCGTCCCGACGAAGAACGTCGGCTCGGCGAGCGCAGCCGGGCAGATCGTCCGGCTCCGGCAGTCCGAATCGGATGCGATCACGGCCGAGATCTTGAACCAGAACTCCACCGGTGTGCCCGGAACCGCCGAGGCCGGTGACCACTTCGGGGCCGCGGTCAGCGTGAACGGATACGTCGTCGGGGTCCCCGGCGAGGACGTAGGCACGCTGAAGAACGCCGGCGGGGTGCAGAACTTCAGGTTCGGTGATCTCGGGCAGAAAATGGTGCCCAGCGTGTTCCAGACGCAGGACAGCAAGGGCGTCCCCGGTGCCGCGGAGGCGGGCGACCAGTACGGCGCGGCGGTGACCGTGGGGCTCTTCGACTGCCACGAGGTCTTCTCGAAGGCCGTCGGAGCTCCCGGCGAGGACCTCGGTAAGGCCACCAACGCCGGCTCGGTGACGCTGAGCAACCTGGAAGTGGGCAACTATCCCTGCTCGGCCAGGGTGCTTCGCCAGGGCAAGGGCCTGCCCGGCAGCGCGGAGACCGGCGATGCGGTCGGAAGCGCGGTGGGCTCGGTCAACGGCGATTCCGATCTCGAGGAGGACCGAACCGACGTGCTGCTGGTCGGCGCGCCCGGTGAGGACGTCGGGACCGCCAAGGCCGGGCGTGACGTGGGCCGGGTCACCACTCGAAATGCCTGGCTAGGCACCACCCAGGGCTTCGGTTTTGCCGGTGGCGACCGGCAAAACCTTGGCTACGGTTCAGTTTTCGGTTCCTGAATCAAATCCGGCTCGACCGCACAGAATGCACTCGAATGAGCGACCCAAGGAGTACGAGCACCATTTCTGAGCACAACCACAGGTCGGGTCGTTCGCGGCGCCGAACCGCACTTCTCCTCGCCGTCCCGGCTCTGCTGGTCGCCGCCATGACCAGCGGAGCCGGTTCCGCGACAGCCAGCCCTGCGGGAGCCGCGGACTCCCCCGGCAAGTACGCCCACGGCCTGATCACAGTGGGCATGCCCGATCGGACAGTGTCCGGCGTGGAGCGGGCCGGGGCGGTCGACATCTATCCGCCGCACAGTGCCCGGCAGGTGTTGACCGAGAAGTCGCTGGGCCTCAAGAGCATCGCTGGCGCCCGGTTCGGGGCGTCGATCACGATGGCCGATCTGAACCACGACCAGCTGACCGACCTGCTGATCGGTGTCCCGGGATCACCGGCCAAGGAAGACTCCGGACACGTCGTCATCGTGTTCCAGTCCGACAGCGGATTGTTCACCGCCGCGCACACCAGAATTCTGAAGGGGCCCGGGGTGCCCGGGGACGAGTTCGGTGCCGCGATCACGGCCAGCCCACGACCGACCGACGGCTGGCGGCAGGACGTCTGGGTCGGGGCTCCCGGTCTGGACCTCAGCACCGGGTCGAGCCAGACCATCGGCGCCGCCGGTGCGGTGTACCACTTCGTGAGCGACACCGACGGCACGATCACCTCTGCGGGGCGGTTGGTTGAGGGCGACTCGACCATTCCCGGCCCGGCCGAGGCCGACGATCGGTTCGGCTCGGTGCTGGCCTCGACGGCCAACGGTGTCGTCGTCGGCGTCCCGACCAAGGATGTCGACGGGGCGATCGACGCTGGAGCGATCGTCCGGGTCCGGCTCGACCGGGACACTCATCAGCTACTCCCGGCCCAGGTGATCTCCGAGAACACCCCCGGGGTACCCGGAACAGCGCAGGAGAGCGACCTTTTCGGCGCCTCTGTGAGCGAGAATGGTTACGGCGTAGGCATCCCCGGCGAGCACGTCGGATCGCAGCAGGCCGCCGGTGCGGTCCAGACCTTCATTGATGACCCGGCCGAGGCCGGTCGGTTGCTCCCGTCCGTCCAGTTCACCCAGGACAGCGCGGGTATTCCTGGAATCGCTGAGGCGGGCGACCGCTTCGGCTTGGCGCTGAGCCAGGACATCCTGGCGTGCGTGGGGGTGCTCTCACTGGCGATCGGCAGCCCTGGCGAGGACGTCGATCTGGCGACGAACGCGGGCTCGGTGACTCTGGTGACGATCCGCCCGAACAGCGAAGCTTCTCAGCCCTGCCCGGCGAAGCAGCTGACTCAGGGCCACGGGATACCCGGTCACCCGGAGTCCGGTGACCGCTTCGGCTCCACCGTCAGCACCATTGGTGGCACCAACCGAGAAGAGGCCACTCAGGACACCCTGCTGGTCGGCAGTCCCGGTGAGGACGCCGGTACGCACCGGAACACCGGGCGGGCGGCGATCAGGTCGATGCACGCCGACAGCCGGGGGTTCGGCGCCCAGAGCGGTGATGCCACCGCGCGCAGCTACGGCTCGGTGCTCGGTACCGAAGCTTCTGGGCTGTGACGAGACAGTCCTGGCCGTGACGAGACAGTCCAGGCTGTGACGAGACAGTCAGGGCTATGACGAGTAATCACTGATATCGAGTAAGCATCTGGGCAGAGTTCGACGTACGGTTCTGGGGTGAGCTCTCGCAGAAGGCGTGATCCCCGGTATCGGTACGGCCCGTGGCGCGGTGGGCCGGATCCGCTTGCCGCCCCCTACGACGTCCGGCAGGCCCTGGACGCCCTGGGCGAGCGGGTGCTCAGCGGAGAGGGGGTCCGGGACGCCCTGCGTGACTTGCTCCGCCGCGGCCTTCCTGATCATGATCAGCAGGGCCGCCGCAGGGGCCTGGACGACCTGCGCGCCCGGGCCGAGCGGATGCGCCGGGAGACTTCTCGGCGTGGCCGCCTGGACGGCACGGTCACCAAAGCCCGGGCCCAACTCGACCAGGCGCTGGCCGCCGAGCGCGAGCAACTGGCCGGGATGGACGGCGACGACGCCCGGTTTGCCGAGGCCCAACTGGACGCTCTACCCCGATCGACGGCGGCAGCGGTCGCCGAGCTGTCCGAGTATCGCTGGGCCAGCAAGGAGGCCGAGCAGATCTATCGGCAGATCCTCGACGGCCTCCGCGAGGACGTGATCGACCAGCAGTTCCGCGGTCTGCGCGATGCCCTGCAGGGGATGGGCCCGGACGGCGACCCGGAGCAGCGTGCCGCCGCGATGGCCGCGATGAACGAGATGCTCGACGACCTGAACGAACTGCTGGCCAAGCATGCCCGGGCCGAAGACACCGATCAGGACTTCGCCGAGTTCATGGCCAAGCACGGCGAGATGTTCCCGGACAACCCGGAGAACGTGGATGAGCTGATCGATGCGCTGGGCCGTCGGGCCGCCGCCGCCGAGCGGTTGATGGCCTCGCTGACCGCTCGCCAGCGAGAGGAATTGCAAGGCCTGATGGCGCAGGCGATGGGTGACAGCGGGCTGGCCGCAAAGATGGGCGAGCTGAGCGACAACCTCCGGGCGTTGCGGCCCGATCTCGGCTGGGGCCGCAGCGGTCAAGGTGGTGAACGGCAGCGGATGCGCGGCGAAACCCCGCTCGGCTACGGCGAAGCAGCCGGGGCCTTGCAGGAACTCGCAGACCTCGATGACCTGATCGATCAGCTCGGCCAGGAGCATGCCGGTGCCAGCCTGGACGACATCGATGTTGAGACTGTCGAACGGACAATGGGTTCCGGCTCGGCAGCAGATGTCCAGGCGCTCCAGGAGCTGGAACGGGAGCTGGAACGGCAGGGCTGGCTGACCCGAGCCGACGGAGCCCTGACGTTGTCTCCCAAGGCCCTGCGCCGGCTCGGGCAGACCGCGCTGCGCCAGGTGTTCGAGCACCTCGGTTCGGGCAAGCGCGGCGAGCATGACATCCGGGACGCCGGGGCCGCCGGTGAGGCGACCGGGGCCTCGCGGCAGTGGGAGTTCGGGGACGAGCAGCCGCTCGACGTCGTTCGCTCGGTGAGCAATGCGGTTCGCCGGGTCTCGGCTGCCGGTGGGTCGATGCCCACCGATGGACCGGTCGGCCGGGTCCGGATGCTCGCCGAGGACTTCGAGGTGGTGGAGACCGAGCGGCGAGCCAGCGCGGCGGTTGCGCTCTGTGTCGACCTGTCGTACTCGATGATCAGCGAGGGCCGCTGGGGGCCGATGAAGGAGACCGCCCTGGCCCTGGCGCACTTGGTCGCCACCCGGTTCCCGCAGGACTCGCTGCAAATCATCGGCTTCGGCCGGTACGCGTCCAAGCTCTCGGTCGAGCAGTTGGCCGGCGTGGAACCGGACTACGTGCAGGGCACCAACCTGCAGCACGCGCTGTCGATCGCCGGTCGGCACGTGCGCCGGCACCCGGACGCCGAGCCCGTCGTCCTGGTGGTGACCGACGGAGAGCCGACCGCGCACCTAACCCCTGACGGCAGTGCATTTTTCGATTATCCACCGGCTCCGATGACGATCAGTGCGACGGTGGCCGAAGTGGATGCCCTGACCCGATACGGCGCGGCGATCAACGTGTTCATGCTCAGCGAGGACGCCGGCCTGCAGCGGTTCGTCGACGCGATCGCCCGGCGCAACGGCGGCCGGGTGTTCACGCCCGGGTTGGAGCGCCTCGGCCAGTACGTCGTCAGCGACTACTTGAAGTCGAGGCGCGGCCGACGCTGAACCGGGACGCCGCCCTGGGCCGTAGCGTCCGTTGAGCAATCGAACTCAAGAATCAGCACCCGGATGCCGATATGGAGACAGACTCACCAGATTTTCACCAACAGACCTGGGGTGCTGAACATGGCCGAAATCCTCGTCATCGATGATGACCCCGACATCCTGGCCCTGCTCTTCGACACCCTGAGCGATGCCGGGCACCAGGTCCGGATCGAGGCGGACGGCGACTCCGGTCTGGCCTCGGCCGTCGAACTGCCCCCCGATCTGGTGCTCCTGGACTGGATGATGCCGGTCCGCAGCGGCCTGGAAGTGTGCCACAACCTGCGCGCAGACCGGCTTTTGGACGGCGTCCCGGTGGTGATGTTGACCGCCCGCGGCACCGAGGCGGACATCGAATGGGGATACGCGGCCGGCGCCGACGCATACATCGTCAAACCGTTCAGCCCGCGCGCCCTGGTCTGGCGAGTCGAAGCGATGCTCTCTAAAGGCCGTTATCCGCTGATCCACGCGGTGCCGGAAGACTGACCGTCATCGTCGTCCCCTCCCCGAGGGCGGAGCGAACGCCGACCGACCCGTGATGCCGTTCCACAATCTCCCGGACGACGGCCAGCCCGAGCCCGGTGCCCTGGATCGCCCGGTGCCTGGCTTCGGCGGTCCGGAAGAACCGGGTGAACAACTGCGAGTGCTCGTCCTTCGGGATCCCCATTCCGGTGTCCTCGACGCTGAGCTGCACGTCGTCCGCCACCAGTTCGCCCCGAATCGTGATCGTGGCTCCCGGGTCGGAGAACTTCAGCGCGTTCGACATCAGGTTGAGCAGCACCCGCTCCAACTGAGATCTGTTGCCCTGCACTGCCGGTAACCCGACCGGGATCAGTGCCTCCACCCTGACCCCGGCGGCGGCCAGGCTCGGTTCGAGTACCGAGGACGCCGAGCCGACCAGATCGGCCAGGTCCACGGCCTCATCCATCCGGGCGAGCACCCCGGAGTCCACCCTGGAGAGCGTGAGCAGGTCCTCCACCAGGGTGAGCAACCGCCGGCTGTTGCGGTCGATCACGTCGATCATCCGCCGGCGCTGGTCGTCGACATCCCCGACCAGAAGCAATTCGGCGTAGCCAGAGATGCTGGTCAGCGGGGTGCGCAGCTCATGGCTGACGGTTGCGACGAACTCGCCCTTGAGCCGGTCGAGCTCGCGCAACTCGTCCTCGACCCGCTTCTGCCGAGAGATGTCGACGTAGATCGCACCGACCGCGAACCGCCGGCCGGTGCCGTCCACCACCGGATATCGCACCACCAGGAAGGTGCAGTCCTGTCCATCGACGGACAGCACCTCCTCGCTCTCCACCTTGTCCGCGCCGTCCAGGCAGGCCTGCTCGGACGACGACAGCCGGCGGCTCGGTCCGGCCGGGATCAATCGGTCGTACTCGGTGTTCGTCAGCAGGGTGCCACCGGTGGCATCCCGGACACAGATCGCCGCCGGGGCATGGTCGACGACTCCGCGCAGGATGTCCGCGGTCTCCCGGCGCTCCCGGCGGGCAGTCCGGGCCAGCGTGGCCAAACGGCGACCGGCCAGTGCGTGCTCGATCGCCGCGCCGAGCCGCACCAGCCGGTCTTTCAGCAAGTAGTCAACTGCGCCGAGGCGCAGCGACATCACGCAGGTCTCCTCGTCCATCACCCCGCTGACCACGACCAGCGGGACGTCGAGCTTCAGTTCACCGAGGATTCGCAGGGCGTCGAGGGCCGTCATGGTCGGCAGCGAGTAGTCGCAGACCACGATGTCCGGTTCCTCGGCAAGCCCGGCGACGAACTGCTCCGGCGTCTCCACCCGAGTCCAGGTCGGGTCGTAGCCGGCCCGCTTCAGCTCATCCAGCAAGAGTTCGGCGTCGTCCGGACGATCCTCGACGATCAGCAGTCGTAAGGGCGACGCCATGGCGCTCCTCCCGTGGAAACGATTGGGGATGAGCTTCCGCCGCACCCCCGAAGGACGACAACGCGACGCCCCGCTCCATGATCTGGGAAGAAGCCGCTCAGCCCCCGTAACGGCGCGCGATCACGTAACGCTTAGTTAGGAAATACTACCAAGCGTGCTCGGTGACGGACGGGTACGGTCGGCCCGTGACCGCCTCGTCGACGGCGTCCAGCAGGGCATGCGCGGCGAACGGCTTGGTCAGGTAGGCGGCACCGAGCTGCCGACCGCGCATGATGTCCCGCTCCAGCGCCGAAGCGGAGACGAAGATCGCCGGCGCGTGCGAGAGATCGGTTTCCCGCAGCCGGCTGAGCAGGGCGAAGCCGTCCATTCCGGGCAGTCCGACATCGAGGACGTAGGCGTCGGGCGCACCGAACTGCTCCACCGAATCCAGCGCCAGATCGGCGTCCGGCATCGCAATCACCCGATGCCCGACCATCACCAGCCGCATCGAGATCAGGTCACGAACATCCGGGTCGTCCTCAACCACTAGCAGTCTGGCCACGGTGCCTCCTCGATCGGGCGGAGCTCTCGGCCCTGTGTATCGGCGTAGGTACCCGTGGAACTTCAGCAAAACTCGGATTCGTTACCCGAACGTCCTATCCGAATCACCTGAAAAGACCCTGCTGGCATATTCGGCCCGCCCAAACCTCTGCCGTGATCATGCACGGCTACCCGCTTTGAGGTGGGGCAACCGTGCATGATCACGGCAGGTAGACGGGCAACCGTGCATGATCGCCACGATTTCGAACTAGGGGCTGAAAAGCCGCCAAACCAGAGGCAGCTGAGCCCTCAGCTGGTGATCGCACCGAGTAGATCGTGCCGGGTGAGCACCCCGATCGGCTTTCCGTCGTCGACCACCATCACGGCGTCCACCAATTCCAATGCCTTTCGCGCCACCTCGACCGGCTCACCGGCACCGACCAGCGGCAGCGCCGCGGACATGTGCCGCTCAACCGGGTCGGCCAGCCCGGCCCGGCCCGTGAAGACCGCCTCGAGCAGGTCTCGCTCGCTCACCGAGCCAGTCACCTCACCGGCCATCACCGGTGGCTCGGCGTTCACCACCGGCATCTGGGAAACGTGGTACTCCCGGAGGATCTCGATCGCGTCCCGGACGGTCTCGGTCGGATGCGTGTGCACCAGCGCCGGCAGGTCGCCGACCTTGGCTCGGAGCACGTCACCAATGGTGAGCGCGCCGTCCGCGCTGAGGAAGCCGTAAGAAGCCATCCAGCGGTCATTGAAGATCTTGCCGAGGTAGCCGCGACCACCGTCCGGCAGCAACACCACCAGGACGTCGTCCGGCCCGAGCCGCTCGGCCACCCGGAGAGCGGCCACCACGGCCATCCCGCACGAGCCGCCGACCAGCAATCCCTCTTCCCGGGCCAGCCTGCGGGTCATCGCAAAGGAGTCGGCATCCGAGACCGCGATGATCTCGTCCGGCACCGTCCGGTCGTAGGCCGACGGCCAGAAGTCCTCGCCGACCCCTTCGACCAGGTACGGGCGACCGGTACCGCCGGAGTAGACCGAGCCTTCCGGGTCCGCACCGATGATCCGCACGGCACCGCTCGCACGCTCCGCCGAGACGTCCTTCAGGTAACGACCGGTTCCGGAAATCGTGCCGCCGGTGCCGACCCCGGCCACGAAGTGCGTCACCCGGCCGTTGGTGTCGGACCAGATCTCCGGGCCGGTGGTGGCGTAGTGGCTGGCCGGGCCCTCCGGGTTGGAGTACTGGTCGGGCTTCCAGGCTCCGGGGATCTCCGCGGTCAGCCGATCGGAGACCGAGTAGTACGAATCCGGGTGATTCGGCGGCACTGAGGTGGGGGTGACCACCACCTCCGCGCCGTAGGCCGCCAGCACGTCCTGCTTGTCCTGACTGACCTTGTCCGGGCAGACGAAGACGCAGCGGTACCCCTTCCGCTGGGCCACCAGCGCCAAGCCGACTCCGGTATTGCCGGAGGTGGGCTCCACGATGGTGCCGCCAGGCTTGAGCCGGCCGTCGGCCTCCGCCGCCTCGATCATGCGCAGGGCGATCCGGTCCTTCACCGACCCGCCGGGATTCAGGTACTCGACCTTGGCCAGCACCAGTGGCGCCAGCCCCTCGGTAACCCGGCCCAGTCGCACGAGCGGGGTGTTGCCCATCAGATCCACGATTGACTCCGCGTACTTCACCCCCTCATGGTGCCAGTACCGTGCCCACTCGGTGGAGCGGGCACGGCACGGCACGGCGGATTCAGCTGAGTCGCTCGTAGATGATCGCCATCCCCTGGCCACCGGCGATGCACATGCTCTCCAGGCCGAACTGCCCGTCCCTGGTCTGCAGCCCGTTGAGCAGGGTGGTCGCGATCCGGGCGCCGGTCATCCCGAACGGGTGCCCGAGCGCAATCGCGCCACCGTGCACGTTCAGCTTGTCCAGGTCGATACCGAGGTCTTCGGCGCTGGGCAACACCTGAGCCGCGAACGCCTCGTTGATCTCGAAGAGGTCGATGTCACCCACCGTCATTCCGGCCCGGGCCAGTGCCTGAGCGGAGGCATCGACCGGGCCCAGGCCCATGATCTCCGGCGACAGGGCGGAGACTCCGGTGGCGACGATCCGGGCCAGCGGCGTGAGCCCGAGCTCCTGGGCCCGGGTGTCACTCATGATCACCAGAGCGGCGGCGCCATCGTTCAGCGGGCAGGCGTTGCCGGCCGTGACCGTCCCGGACTCCCGGAAGACCGGCTTGAGCCCCGACAGCTTCTCCAACGTGGTGCCCGCCCGCGGGCCGTCGTCGGTTGCCACGACGGTGCCGTCAGGCAGCGTTACCGGGGTGATCTCCCGAGCGAAAAAGCCGTCGGCAATTGCCTTTTCGGCCCGGTTCTGGCTCTCTACCGCCCACTGGTCCTGCTCCAGCCGGCTCACCCCGCGCAGTGTGGCGACGTTCTCGGCGGTCTGCCCCATCGCGATGTAGGCGTCCGGCAACGTGCCGTCCAGGGTCGGGTCGGTCCAGGGTGCGTTCGAGGCCGCGGTCGCCGCCGTTCGCGCCCGAGCCTCGTCGAACAGCGGGTTCAGCGCCTTCTCGCCGTCCATCAAACCCATGTACCGAGAGACACATTCGACGCCGGCGGCGATGAACACGTCGCCCTCGCCGGCCTTGATCGCGTGAAACGCCATCCGCTGGGTCTGCACGCTGGAGGCGCAGAACCGGTTGATCGAAGCACCGGGAACGTTCGCCAGGCCGAGCATGATGGCCGTCATCCGGGCGATGTTGTTGCCGTGCTGGCCGGAGTTGTCGGCCGCACCGACATACATGTCGTCGATGCTGGTCGGGTCAAGACCAGGCACTTTGTCGAGGGCAGCCCGAGTGATCTGGACGAGAAGATCATCCGGGCGGATGTCCTTCAGCGATCCTTTGAACGCCCGCCCGATGGGAGATCGAGCGGTGGAGACGATAACTGCCTCGGGCACGATGGAGACTCCTTCTCTCGCTGCGGCGTCGTCGCCGCCTTCCGGCCAGGCTAGTCCCGGACCATCCGGCTTCAACTCTGCGGTCGGGTGGCGGTGACCACAACGGCAGCCCTTGCCGCCGCTCCTGGCCGGCTGCGGATTCAGACCTCGGGGTCCGGAGGGGTGACTGCGGCGGCACCTGCGGTCACGACCGCCTGCTCGGTGACCGTGACCGGCGTCCGGCGGCGGAAGAACGCCACCCAGCGCCCCCGCGGCCCACGTTCGGCACCGGAGATCTCGATCCCCGCCACCTCGGTACCGCCGGAATCGACCGCCCGCACCGCGGCATGAGCGATGTCGTCGATTCCCTCGCCGCGAAGGACGTCGGGATGCCGGTCGCGCTCGGCCGGCCAATAGCCGAGGGCGGTCGCCACGCTGGGCAGCATCGCCGCGGCGGCGCGGGCATAGCCGGTCGCCGAAGGATGGAACTTGTCGGCGGAGAACATCTCCAACGGACGGGCGGCGAACTCGGGGCCGAGCAGATCCGCCAGCGACACCGTGCGCCCGCCCGCCTCGACCACCGCGATCGTCTGAGCTGCGGCGAGTTCCCTGCTGAACCGGCGAGCCAGGTACCGCAACGGGTGCGGAATCTGCTCGATCGTGCCCAGGTCGGGACAGGTGCCGACGATCACTTCAACCCCGGCCTCCCGCAGTCGGCGAACCGCGGCATCGAGCCCGCGGACGGCGACCGCGGTCGGGCTGCGATGGGTGACGTCGTTCGCGCCGACCATCACCACCACGGCATCCGGGATCGGATCGCCGGCCAGCAGCCGAGCGGCTTGCTCGTCGAGCAAGTCGGACTTGCCACCGACTTTGGCGTCGATCCGCAACTGCACCGGCCGTTGAGCGATCTCGGCGAGGCCGGAGGCCAACACCGCTCCGGGCGTCTGCCAGGGATGGTCGACCCCGAGCCCGACGGCCGTTGAGTCGCCGATGAACGCCAACTGGATCGGCGCGCCCAGCCCGACTCCGTAGATCCCCTCACCGCCCGGACCGGCATTGCCGAACGGCTGGCCGATCAGCTTGCGGGTCATCCGGACCTCGGTCAGCAGCACTCCGTAGGCGGCGGCGCCCAGGGCGCCGATTCCACCCCCACCGAAGGCCGCGGCCGCGGCAATTCTTCGTGCCCGACTGGCTCGACTCACCTGTGCCTCCTCCCAGTACTCGCCCCTCGTACAACACCGTAGCGATCACGAGCGCTTCCCCGTTGGCGCTAAGTGAGCGAGAGATCACCCAGACCGGTGATACCGGGCGGAAGGCCAGTGATACTCGGGTGGAGTGCCGAGTAGCGAGCGCCCGGCCGGCAGCGGTCGTCGTCGTCCGCCGATTTCGATCAAAGGCTACGTCAAACCAGTCTGTTGACATCTTCGAGTGTCAACATCGCTGCCGCCAGGACGGCGCTGTTGCGCTGGCCAGGTGCGCCGAGCAGGTCGAAACCCAGCACCAGGACCTGGTCGGCCAGCGCGTGCGGGGCCAATGCGGGGACGGCGCGTCGCGGCTCACCGTCGGCGTCGGCAGCACAATCGGCGAGGCGCTGCAGGCCGGCCCGAATCTCCCCGAGCACCTGGCGCGCCGCCTCGCCCTCGCGAGCCGCGAGCCGGGGCCCGACCACCCGTAACCGGTCCGCCAGCCGCTCGAGCCGGCGTTGGACGGCGTCGTAGGTCGGCCCGGTCACCTCGTTTGACGTCGTCATGCGCTCCTTCGGCCGCCGGCCTTGTACCTTTCGTCCTCGGTCATCGGACGGCGGTGGCCGAGGCGGCAGTCACCAGGGCGGCGAAAAGCGAGCGATCGTCCTCCACCTCGGGGTGCCATTGCACGGCGAGGCAGAACGCCATCGATTGGTCCTCGATCGCCTCGATCGTGCCGTCCGGCGCCACTGCGGACACGGTCAGCCCCGCGCCCAGCTGGTCGATCGCCTGATGGTGGTAGGTGGAGACCTCGGCCTCGGTCCGGGCCAGGGTCTCGGCCAACAGGGACCCGGGGGTGACCTCGATCGGATGGTGGCCGTAGACGGCCGGCGCGGGTGCGTGATCGCTGCTGCCGAGCACATCCGGCAGGTGCTGGTGCAAGGTGCCGCCCCGAGCCACGTTCAGCAGTTGCAGGCCCCGGCAGATGCCGAGCACCGGCAGACCGGCCGCGAGCGCCGCCCGGATCAGCTCCAGTTCGGCCTCGTCCCGGTCCACCCGAGGGGCACCGGTCGTTTCCAACGCCTCGGCACCGTACCGGCTCGGTTCGATGTCCGGACCGCCGCTCAGGATCAGCCCGTCCAGCCGGGTCAGCACTCCCTCGCCGATCTCCGGCAGCGGCGGCAGCAGCAGCGGGAGCCCTCCTCCCGCCACCACTGCCTGCACGTATCCCGACGGCAGCAGAACGCTGGGAAGGTCCCAGACCCCCCAGCGGGCCTGCTCTTCGTAGGTGGTCAGCCCGATCACCGGACGGTGGTCACTCATCTGCCTCCTTCCGCCGTCGGGTTTCTTCCGCTACCTCGTCACTGTCTTACCGCTTGTCGCCAGTTCCCGCCCGGCCAGGGCAGCGGTGCCGGCCGGGCGGGCACCGCCGGCTGGTTTCACAGCGGGGTGACGTACGCCCCGGTCAGTCCGCCGTCCACGAGGAAGTTGGCCGCCGTGATGAAGCTCGCATCGTCACTGGCCAGGAAGGCCACCGCAGCCGCGATCTCGGACGGCTCAGCGAACCGACCGACCGGCACGTGGACCAACCGCCGCTGGGCCCGCTCCGGGTCGTTGGCGAACAACTCCATCAGCAGTGGGGTGGCCACCGGGCCGGGTGAGAGCGCGTTCACCCGCACTCCCTGCCGAGCAAACTGGACACCCAGTTCGCGGGTCATGGCCAGCACGCCACCCTTGCTGGCGGTGTACGAGATCTGCGAGGTCGCCGCCCCCAGCGTGGCGACGAAGGAGGCGGTATTGATGATCGAGCCGCTGCCCTGGGCGAGCATGTAGGGCAGTACCGCCTTGCAGCCGAGGAACACCGACGTCAAATTGACGTCTTGAACCCGTTTCCAGGCCTCCAAGCCGGTGTCCAGGATCGAGTCGTCGTCCGGCGGGGAGATCCCGGCATTGTGGAAGGCCACATCGATCCGCCCGTAGGCGGCGTGGGTCTGCTCATAGACCCGCAGGTTGTCCTCCGCGCTGGTGACGTCCGCCGCGAGGAACAGCCCGCCGAGATCGTTGGCCAGGGCCTTGCCGGCCTGCTCGTTGGTGTCCACGATGACCACGGTGGCGCCCTCCGAGGCCAGCCGCAGGGCCGAAGCCCGGCCGATCCCGCTGGCGCCGCCGGTGATCACGGCGACCCGGTCCGTAAAACGCTCCATGCTTGGCTACCTCTGTTTCTGATCTGTTCTTATCTGCCGTGATCATGCACGGTTACCCTTGCCCCCCGCCTTACTCCCGTGATCATGCACGGTTGCCTCCGAACAGCGGGCACGCCGGCGCTGACGCGCCTCCCAAGTGCATGATCACGGAGGCTTTTAGTCGTTGGCGAAGAAGACGTTCTTCACCTCGGTGAACGAGTCGAGCGCGTCCGGCCCCAGTTCCCGGCCGAGCCCTGACTGCTTGAAACCACCGAAGGGCGTGGAGTATCGCACCGAGGAATGCGAGTTGACCGAGAGGTTGCCGGCTTCCACGGCGCGGGCCACCCGTAGTGCCCGGCCCAGGTCGCGGGTCCAGATCGAGCCGGACAGACCGTACTCGGTGTCGTTGGCCATCGCGATTGCCTCGGCCTCGTCCTCGAACGGGAGGACGGCGACAACCGGGCCGAAAACCTCCTCCCGCCAGACCGGATCGGCCGCCGAGCGGGGCAGCACCACCGTGGGCGGGTACCAGAACCCCGGCCCTTCCGGCGCGCTACCGCGGAACGCGACGTCCACACTGGCCGCCGAATCTTCAATGAACCCGCGCACTCGCTGCCGCTGCAACGCGCTGATCAGGGGCCCCATCTCGGTGCTCTCGTCGGCCGGCGCGCCGACTCGAAGCCCGGTGACGGCCGGCTCCAGGAGCTCCAGGAACCGGTCGTAGACCGACCGTTGCACCAGGATCCGGGAGCGGGCACAGCAGTCCTGGCCGGCATTGTCGAAGACCCCACCGGGTGCACTGGCCGCCGCCTTCTCCAGGTCGGCGTCGGCAAACACGATGTTCGCCGACTTGCCGCCGAGTTCCAGCGTCACCCGCTTCACCTGGCCCGCGGCTTGGCGCATGATCTGGGTGCCGACCGCGGTGGAGCCAGTGAAAACGATCTTACGGACCGCCTCGTGGTTGACCATGCGCTCGCCCACCACCGAGCCCTTACCGGGCAGCACCTGGAACACGCCCTCCGGCAGCCCCGCCACCAGAGCCAGCTCGGCCAACCGGATCGCGGTCAGCGGGGTGAGTTCGGCCGGCTTCAGCACCACCGTGTTGCCGGCCGCCAGTGCGGGTGCGAAACCCCAGCCGGCAATCGGCATCGGGAAGTTCCAGGGAACGATCACCCCGACGACGCCGAGTGGCTCGCGGAACGTGACGTCGATCCCGCCGGCCACCGGAATCTGCCGGCCGAACAGCCGTTCCGGTGCCGCCGCGTAGTAGTCCAGCACGTCCCGGACGTTGCCGGCCTCCCAGCGGGCGTTGCCGATCGTGTGCCCGGCGCCCCGCACCTCCAGGTCAGCCAATTCCGTCAGGTGCTCATCCACAACGGCGGCGAAACGGCGTAGCAGCCGGGCCCGATCGGCCGGGGCGAGCGCCCGCCAGGCCGGGCCGACGGCGACGGATCTCGCCACCGCGGCGTCCACCTGCGCGACGTCCAGCAGTTCGACCTTGGCGATCGTCTCCTCAGTAGCTGGATTGATCACCTCGTAGTTGCCGGCTTCGGAGAGGCTCATCAGAATCGCTCGAATCCGCGGCGACGTTCCCAGTCCGTGACGGCCCCGCCGAACGCCTCCAGTTCGACATCCGCCGCTCGCACATAATGCTTGACGATGTCCTCGCCGAAGGCGCTCTTGGCCAACTCCGAGTCGTTGAAGATGTCTCTGGCCTCGCGCAGCGAACTCGGCACCCGAGCCAGGTCGGACTGGTAGGCGTTGCCGACGAAAGGCGCCTCCAGCGGCAGCCCCGCCCGGATCCCGAACAACCCACCGGCCAGCATGGCCGCCTGCGCGAGGTAAGGGTTCACATCGCCGCCGGGCACTCGGTTCTCCACCCGCAATCCGGAACCAGTGCCGATCACCCGCAGCGCGCAGGTTCGGTTGTCCTCACCCCAGGCGATCGCGGTGGGTGCGAACGAGCCTGGCTGGTAACGCTTGTAGGAGTTGATCGTCGGTGCGTAGAACAACGTGAAATCACGCATCGTGGCCAGCACACCGGCGACGAAGCTCTTGAAGATCGGGCTGCGACCGTCGGAGTAGTCGGCGCCGCCACCGTCCTCGGCGAACACGATCGAGCCGTCAACGCCGCGCAAGCTCATGTGGATGTGACAGGAATTGCCTTCCCGCTCATCGAATTTGGCCATGAAGGTCAGGGCCTTGCCGTGCCGTTCGGCGAGTTCCTTCGATGCCGTCTTGAAGACCACATGGTTGTCGGCCGTCGTCATCACCCGGTCGTACTTGAACGCGATCTCGTGCTGCCCCAGGTTGCACTCACCCTTCGACGACTCAACCGTCAACCCGGCGTTGTACATCGTGTTTCGGATGTCGCGAATCAGCGGCTCATCGCCGCTGGTGCCGAGGATCGAGTAGTCGACGTTGTACCGGGTGGAACCCGTCAGGCCGCGGAAGTCGGCGTCGTGGGCCTCTTGAAAGGTGTTGTTGAAGACCAGGAACTCGAGTTCGGTGGCACCGAACGCCTCAACCCCGAGGGCGGTCGCCTCGTCCACCTGGGCCTGCAGTACCTGACGCGGAGACTGCCGGACCGGGGTGCCGTCCAGCCAGAGCAGGTCACACTGCACCATCACGGTGCCCGGCAGCCAAGGGGCGGCCCGTAGCGTGCGCATGTCCGGTTTGAACACGAAATCGCCGTAACCCTGGTCCCAGGAGGAGATGTCGTAACCAGGGACGGTGTTCATCTCGACGTCCACGGCGAGTAGGTAGTTACACCCCTCCATGCCGTGGTCCAGCACCTCATCGACGAAATACCGGGCATGAACCCGCTTACCCGCCAACCGACCCTGCATGTCGGTGAAGACGACCAGCACGGTGTCCACATGACCGGATTCCATGATTTGGCCGAGCTTGGCCATCGAGAGTGGAGAACTGCCCTCTGGCATCGCGGTGATCCTTTCGCTCGCCGTGCCGGTCGATGTTGCCTCTTGCGTACTGCCCGTTTCTGTACTGCCCGTTCTGTATTCGGCGTTCTGTACTGTTCGATCCGTACTGTCCGTTCGGTACTCAGGTATGACTTTCGGTCGTCGCAGTCGTCCGTTTCGGCGTTGCCCTCAAGCCGGCAACAAGGCCCGCACCAAGGCGGACGTCGCATCGCAGTGATCTTCCATGACCGAGTAGGCGCGCCGGTCGTCCCCGGCGAGCACCGCCTCGACGATCTCGACGTGTTGGGCATCGGAATGCGCGATGTTCGGCGACAGAACCGGGATCCCGCAGAGCAGGTCGGCAGTTAGAGACCGAGCCTGGCTGACCGCCTCCACCAGCTTCGCGGAACCGCTCAGGGTGGCGATGGCCAGGTGCAGCCGGGAGTCCGCGACCCGGCGCGCGCCGTCGTCCTCAATTCCCATCGTGGCCTGCAACGTTTCCCGCAGCCAGGACCGCTGGTCGGCGGAGAGGTCGGCGCGGGCGGCCAACCGGGCGGCACCCGGCTCGACCACGCTGCGGAAGGCCAGGGTGTCGGCCACCTCAGCGGCGGTGTACCGAGGCTTGGTGATGTCGACCGGTTCGGCTTTGCCGTCGCTGTCGGCCGGAGCTACCGAGCCGTCGGTCTGCGCCAGCCCTTGGTAGACCACCACCGTGCCGCCGGACCGACCCCGGCGAGTGCGAACCAGACCCGCCTGGCGCAAGGCACCGATCGCTTCGCGCAGGGTCGCCCGGCCGACGTTCAGTCGCTCTGCGAGGTCACGTTCGGACGGCAGCCGCTCACCTTCGGCGAAGACGCCCAGCCGGATCGCCATCGCCAGGTACTCGACCGTGGATTCGAAGGCGTTGCCGTCTCGCAGCGGCCGCAGGACGACGTCAGACAGCGAGAGCGGCGCAGTGCGCGCGGCAGGGACCGACATCTCCGCCCCTGAGCTCATCGACTTCGTCGTCGCCAAACCGCTCACCTCCGTGAGTTACCCGGTCACTATCTCAGCGAAACCCGCTTAATGGCTAACTTCAGAACCATTAATTTTCCAGGTACCCCCGCGCGGCCAGCAAGTCCCAGACCGCGGCGACCGCCTCGGCAGGGTTCACGGTGGAGGTGTCCAGCCGAAGATCGGCGTCCACCGGAACTTCGTACGGCGAGGAGATCCCGGTGAACTCCGGGATCTCACCCCGCCGGGCCTTGGCGTACAGGCCCTTGCGGTCCCGGCGCTCGCATTCGGCCAACGGCGTCGAGATGTGGATCAGGACGAAGTCGCCGACCTCCTCCACGTCCGCCCTGACCTGTGCTCGGGTCTGGGCGAACGGGGCGATCGGCGCACAGATCGCGATCCCGCCGTGCCGGTTCACCTCGGTGGCCACGAAGCCGATCCGGCGAATGTTCAGATCCCGGTCGGCGCGGCTGAAGCCGAGCCCGGCCGAGAGCATCCGCCGCACCTCGTCGCCGTCCAGCAGGGAGACCGTCCGCGGGCTGCGCTCGGCCAGTTCGTCCGCGAATGCCTTGGCTACAGTCGATTTGCCGGATCCGGAGAGCCCGGTGAAGAAAACCGTGACACCGCGGCGATTCGGTGGCGGGACCGCCCGGTCGCGCTCGCGGGCGAACGCCGGGTGAGCCGACGGTCCGGCCGGATCGATGGGTTGATCGGCCACCTCCACCGCCTCGGTCCCGGCAAAGGCGTGGGCCACCGCGGTGATCAGCGCGGCGTCATCGGCCGGGTCGGTGCCGGCCGGCAAGGGCACCGCCACCGGGACCGCGACCGAATGCAAACCCGATTCGGTGGCCTGTTCGGAGATCTCCCGAACCGCCCGCCACAACCCGGCTGCCGGTAACGCCGACGGCCGACCGGCACCGAACACCGCAAGCCACAGCAGCGCCCGCCCGGAAGCCGCGGCCCGAGCCAGCACCGCCTCCACCGTCGCGGTACCCAGCATCGACTGCACCGGGACGACGAGCACCCCGGCAGCGCTCTGCGCCAGCTCGGCCCGAACCTGGAGCCGATCACGTCGAGCGGAGCGAACCGGGCCATGGGTGAAGACCCGCAACGACTCGAACTGCACCACGGCGGGCTCGGCGCCGCTGCGTCGGAGCACGGCGACCGGCGTACCCTCGGCGTCCTCCAAGACGAGTCCCTCGGCGGCGGCGTGCTCCTCGGGGACCGCGATCGGCGCCGGAACGGCCTCGATCGCCCCCGAAAGAACCAGTTCGGCGATCTCGAGCACCTCGCGCGGCGGGTGCCAGGTCGGTAGGCCGGTGACAGATCCCAGAGCTGACATCGCGCCAGGTTACTGGCTGCCAATTCCGCCCTGCTGCTGCAGGTGTCTTGGTGATTTCTGGGCCCTCACCAACCGCCAAGATCGCCGGATACGCCCGCTTTTGTGCTTATTAGGCGCCCATATGCGGGCACGACTGGCGATCACTCAGGAGATCGCCAAGACGAGCGGCATCGCCAACGGCAACTCGGCGGATAGATCCAACAGAACGGCAGGAGCCGCGGCACCCGAGGGGGCCGCGGCTCCTGCCGTGTCGTGCTGAGTCGAGCTAGGTCGAGCGGTACATCGCCGCTGCTAGTTGTCGCCGCGAAGGATCGCGAGCAACCGCAGGATCTCGAGGTACAGCCAGACCAGGGTGACGACCAGGCCGAAGGCCGCCGTCCAGGCGAACCGCTCGGGCAGGCCGTTGCGGATGCCCTGCTCGATGTAGTCGAAGTCGAGCACCAGGAACAGTGCGGCCAGGACGACGCCGAACGCGCTGACGATCAGGCCGAGACCACCGACGTTGTAGACGCTGTTCCCGCTGATCAGCGCGATCGCCACGTTGACCAGGCTGAACACCAGGTACCCGGCGCCAGCCATGATCAGGATCCGCTGGAACTTCGGCGTCGCCCGGATCACGTTGAACCGGTAGAGCGCCAGCATCGCCGCGAACGTCGCCAGCGTACCCAGCACGGCCTGGACCACGACGCCCTCCCAACGGGCCTCGTAGAAGTAGCTGATGCCACCGACGAACACGCCTTCAACCGCGGCGTAGGCGAACATGGCGGCCGGACGGATCGTCTTGCTGAACGAGATCCACATCGCCAGGCCGAAGCCGACCAGCGCGGCGATCAGGATCAGGCCGAAGCTCTGTGGCTTGACCACGTAGAAGGTGGTCCCGGCGGTGGCCAGCAGCACCGCGAAGAGCGATGCGGTGCGCATCACGACGTCGTCGATCGTCATCCGCCGGGTGTCCGCCGTCGTCGCCGACGGCGCGCCGTACATGTCCTGCAGCTCCCCCGCGCTGGGCGTCCGCGTGTCGAACGTCGCGTGACCCCCGCGCGCGAACTGCTCGCTGCGCCCGAAGACGGGATTCCTGCTTTCCATCGGTCCTCCGACCGTTGTAATTCAGACGTGTTTTGTCGGATTCTGCCGTACTTCGGCGGAATCCGGAGAAGCCTACGCTGTCGGCGCAGCCCTCTCCGTACAGAGTCAATGCTCAACGAGTCCGTAGAGTTCCCGATCTGCCCAGCCATCGGCAATCAACTGATCCAGATCCGAGCGCCGCGGAGACCACCCGAGCTCGGTCCGGATCAACGCACTGTCGGCCATCAGCACCTGGGACTCTGCGGCCGCCGACCGCCACTCGATCGGGACCGGACGGCCGGTAACCCGGCGGACGGCGTCCACCACTTGGCTCACGCTCACCCCGATGCCGCTGCCGACGTTGAAGATCCGGTGCCGCCCCGGTGTCACCGCCGCCAGGGCCAACGCGTAGGCGTCGGCCACATCGGCGACATGGGTGTACTCGCGCAGCGCGCTGCCATCCCCGTTGACCTGCAATTTCTCGGCCGCGCCGGCGGCGACGGCGAGGGTCTTCGGAATCAGCCGGGACAGGTCCCGGTCCGGCAACCCGGGCAGGGCTCCGGCCACGTTGAAGCAGCGCAGGCTGGTCGCGGCCAACCGGCCGGTGTCGACCTGAAAGCCGATCAACTGCTCGGCGGCATGCTTGGCGGCGGCGTACGGGTGCGCGGGTCGGCAGGGCTCGTGCTCGGCCAGCCGCCCTTCCCGGGTGCCGTACACCGCGCCGGTG
The DNA here is from genome assembly GCA_035474375.1 of Kineosporiaceae bacterium. Classification (GTDB taxonomy): domain Bacteria; phylum Actinomycetota; class Actinomycetes; order Actinomycetales; family Kineosporiaceae; genus JANNPJ01. The sequence goes on from DATINJ010000080.1 coordinate 20,932, forward strand.
GACGCGAACACCAGCCGGGCCGGCTGACCGGTTCGCCTGGCCTGCTCATCCAGCGCCGCCAGCAGGTGCCCGGTTCCGGACAGGTTGGTCTCGAAGTAGCCGACCGGATCGGCGACCGAGTCTCGGACCCGGGTCAGTGCCGCCAAATGGACGACGCCGTCGAACTCGCCGTCCGCAATGGTCGCCGCGACGGCCACCCGGTCGCGTAGATCGGTGACGACGGCCGGGCCGGTGGCCTCCTGGCTGCGCGAGGCCCGGCGCACAAGCAGGACGACGTCGTGCCCGAGTTCGGTCAGCCGCCGAGAAAGGGCCTGCGCGACGAAGCCGTGCCCGCCGGTGATCAGCGTTCTCATGGTTGTGGCCTGCTCTTCGGGAAGATCGTGTAGGACAGCGCGATCAGGAACCAGATCCCCAGGATGAGGCTGAGCCTGCCGATCCAGGCCTGCAGTTCAGCTGTCTCGCCGTTGCCGACCAGGGCGATCGCCGCGATCAGCAAAGCACACGAGGCCAGCCAGGCCAGCACCGCGAGGCCGAAGATCTTCCATTCCTTGATCGCTCTGGCCATCCCGTACTTGTCCCGGGTGTCGGGTGCCGGGCCGCCGGCGAATCGGTGGGCGAACCGCACATCCGCCCAGCGGATCGTGCTGTGCCCGAACGCCACCGAGTACCCGATGTAGGCCGCGGCCAGGCCATGCATCCACTCCGCCTGGGCGCCGGCTCGAAGGTCCAGCACGGTGGCGACCAGCAGAATCAGGTCCACCAGCGGCGCGAGAACCAGCACGACCGCACCGAGGCGTGGCCGGCCTACGAGATAGCGCAGCACCAGCCCGGTCACCAGAATCAGCCAAAACCCGATCTCACAGCCGATGATCACTGCGGTCAGCATCGCGTCGCCCCTCCCGCCCTGCCGCTTCGCCACCCGTCGCACCGAAGCCGTCACCGCCAACTCTGCTGACGGTGGCGGGCTGGCGCGTCGGCCAACGGGTGGTCTGCGGGTAAACCAAAGTCGATAGCCCTCAGCCGGCCGCGGTCAGCAGCTCGAGTACCTCGGGGCCGCGCTCGGCCCAGCGCCGAGCCGCCGCTCGCCGTGCCACCGCCCCGATCAGCCCGCCGTACACCGGGCCGATCAGCAGCAGGGCGATTCCCCAGAGCGGTGCGCCGGTGACCAATCCGGGCACCAGCAGCGCGAGCAACGGCAGGCAGATCACCACCTCGACCAGCATCGCTCCCATCGTGAGTAGCCCGGCAGTGCAGCCTTGGCCGGCTCCGCCGCCGCCGAACGCATTCTGCGAGGGCGGCACCACATAGGGTGCGTGCACCGAGAGCAGGTCGGCCATCCCCAGCCCGACCCCGTAGAGCGCGAGTGCGAGGCCGACCGTGGAGGCCAGATGCTGCCAGCCACCGGTGATAGCCGCGAGCAGGACGGAAATCGTCAGCAGCATCGGCACGGCAACGACGGCCGCCGCCAGGTCACCGCCGATGAGATCTCTGCGGGCATCTCGGGCATCGGTCGCGCTACTGATCAGCATCCAGGTCGCGGTGCCGTCCAGACCGAAGCGATTCGCCCCGCTCAACGCGCTGAGCAGGCCCATCCCGCAGGCGGCGAATACCAACCCGGCCGGCGGCCGGCTCCCGGTCAGGGCGAGCGGCCCGAGGGCGACGGCCAGCACCGGCAGCAACGCGCCGGTCAGCGCCGTCACCAGTCGCTTCGGTTCCCGGAACAGGTACCGCAAGTCCTTGGCTTGTACCGCGCCGATCCGACCGGCCGGCGCCGGCACCCCTCGGGGCGCCAGGGTGGTGCTGCGCCGACGTCGAGTGCCGGACACCTCGGCACGTTCCAGCGAACGGCGCACGCTGCGCTGCCAGAGGACCAGCAACAGGACGACGACGAGCAGTCCGAGCAGCAGCGAGCCGATCGCGGCGGGTAGTGGCCGGCCTGGGGCACTGGCCAGCAGGCCGGGAGGAGTCCAACGCAAGGGACCGGCCAGGCCCTGAAGGGCATCCTCGCCGGCCCCACCGCTGCGGACGGCGACCTGCACCAGCGGATTGATCAGCTGGAAGGACAGCGCGACCAGCGCGGTCAGCGCCACCCCAAGGTCTCGACCCCGGCGCGAGCGCAGTAATCCCGACAGGGCGCTGCTGCAGGCCCGGCTCGCACTGACGCACATCGCCAGCAGAAGGAGCACGGCGACCAGCGCCACCAGCCCGGACGCCGGACCGGTCGCGGTCGCCGGGAGCAGTCCGAGGGCCGCCACCACGGTGCCGATCGGGGCCACCCCGACCAGCGCGCCGACCCCCATCACCAGAAGGAACTCGGTGCCGGTGAGCGGCAGCAACGCGAGCCGAGCCGGGTCGAGCAGGTCGTCGCTGCCGAACGTCAGAATCGGCAGCACCACCCAGCCGGCGACCAGCGCGGTGAACAACAGCACGGCAAGGTCTTCCGGCAGTCGTCCGTGCCCGCGCGCAACCGTCAGCAAGAAGCACGCCAATACCGCCGCCGCGCCGCCGAACAGCCCGCCGAACACCAGGCCGACCCGCCGCGCGGTGGAGCCAGGTCCGGCACGCAGGGCACCGCGTAACAGGGCCAGCCGAAGTCGGAAGGCGGTCCCGATCAACTCCCAGCTCCGGCCCGGCGTACGTCCGGCCTGCTCGGAAGCGGTACTCAGGGCGTGCCCAGCCAGTCGAGACCTCGATCACCAGAGGTCACTCCGCCACCGACCAGTTCGACGAACACTTCTTCCAGTGGCCGACCGGCGCGCAGTTCATCCACTCCACCGGCGGCCAGCACCCGGCCTCCGGCCATCACGGCGACGTCGTCACAGATCCGCTCGACCAGATCCATCACGTGGCTGGAAAACACCACGGTGCCGCCGCGACCAGTGAATGCGCGCAGCACCGCACGGATGGTCCGAGCCGAAACCGGGTCGACAGCTTCGAACGGCTCGTCCAGAAACAACACCGCCGGATTGTGCAGGAGAGCCGCCGCGAGCGCGACCTTCTTCCGCATTCCCGTGCTGTAATCCACCACTAACTGATCACCAGCGGAGTCCAGGCCGAGCACGGCGAGCAGTTCTCCGGCCCGTTCATCGACCTCGTCTGTCGGCATCCCGCGCAATCGGCCGGTGAAGTGCAGGAGTTCGCGACCGGACAGCCGCTCGAAGAGCCGTAACCCTTCCGGGAGTACTCCCATCCGTTCCCGAGCGAGCAATGGTCTGGCCCAGACATCGATCCCGTCCACCCGGGCGGCACCGGCGTCCGGTCGAAGCAATCCAGTGACCATCGCCAGGGTAGTGGTCTTTCCGGCCCCATTCGGCCCGACAAGGCCGAAGAAACAGCCGCGCCGCACATCCAGATCGACGCCGCTGACCGCCTGGACGGAGCCGAATCGTTTGACCAGGCCCCGCAACTGCACCGCCATCGAGTGTTCGTACGCGTCGACTTCCGGCTGATCCGGCCCAACCTGCTGCTCCACAACACCTCCGGCTCCGCTGCGGCCGCAGATCCGGTACCCACCGGCGGCTCCTCGCGCAGCATACGGTCATCCGGCCAACACGGCAGTGGCCAATTCGACCCGCCGAATAACCCTGAGTCCCGATCAAATGACCGACCGTGCCGATCCCAATCAGTCAAGGCCGCGCCGGTTCCCGGTTTCCCTCCGGCGCTGCCGCTAACTATCGAACATCCACATAATTTCTCCGGGCTTCTCAATCGTGTCGAATTGACATTGCGCGATGTCATCGGGAGCATCCCGCCATGGCAACCAAGACAGTTACCGAACTGGTCGATGACATCGACGGCAAGCCGGCAGACGAGACCGTGAGTTTCGGACTGGACGGCGTTCAGTACGAGATCGATCTGGCTACTGACAATGCAGAAGCGCTACGCGAGGCATTGGGCCCCTGGGCCGACGCCGCCCGCCGCACCGGTGGTCGCCGCGGCGCGGGCCGCCCGGTCAGAGTGCACACCGAAGTAGACAACAAGGCGGTCCGGGTCTGGGCCGCGAGCAACGGCGTCGAGCTTTCCAGCCGCGGCCGGATTCCCGCTCACGTCATCGATCAGTACCGCGCCGCCGGAAACTGAATGATTCGGGCCGTAAATTCGGCCTTGTCGACTCCGCTTTCCCGAAGCCGACCGCACTCCGACGGTGCTCCAGGTAGCCACCTCCCATTCCGGCAGAACGCCCCGCGCCGACCTGCCCCGATCTGCTTCGCTGAGCAGATCAGAAGTGGATACCTGGAGCACCGTCGGTGCTTGGCGGCCAGATCATTCCGACAATCGAAGGAAATTCGGCCGAGCATCGAAGCTCGGCGGGTCGAATTCCCGGTGGAACGTACCGGTGGTACTCGCGGACATCGGCGGGTTCACCCAGGCCCAGTCCGAGGGGACCAGTCGGCCGGACCGGTGCTCGCGATCCACATGCGCCACGAACTGTTCCGCCGCGGTGTGATGATCCACGATGTACACCCCGGCCTGCGCATAGCTATGAATCACTGCTTCGTTCAGCTCGAGCAGCGCACGATCCTTCCAGAGTGAAGCGTTCCGTCGAGTATCCAGCCCCAAGCGCTCGGCGATCGTCGGTAACTGGTTGTAGCGCGCGGTGTCGCTGAGGTTTCGGGCCCCGATCTCGGAGCTGACGTACCACCCGCTGAAGGGTGCGGCGGTGTACTCCAGACCACCGATCTCCAGGCAGAGGTTGGAGATAGCGGGATTGGCATGCCACCGCAGCCCGAGATCGGCGAACCAGGGGTACCGCGGATGGCTGATCGGCACCTCCAGAATCACCTCCGGAGGAATCTCGAAGATCTCGGGGGCCCGCCCGTCCACCGAAATCATCATCGGCAGGATGTCGAACTGGCCGTGGCCCGGCGTCCAGCCGGCCTGCACCGCCTGCCGGGTCAGCTCGACGTGCAGCGGATCCCCGATCACCCGGCCCGCCTCCTCGTATCCCGCATACCGGATGAGCTGCGGGCTCAGAATGCGGATGCCGGATCCGTCAGGTCCCCGGGGCCGAAACACGGTGATCACCGGTCGCAACTTGCCGGCGTTCGTCGAGATCCGCAGATGCTCCGCGCAGCGTTCCGCGATCTCGGCCGGGGTCTGCGCGTCCCGGGCGTCGATCAAGCTCAGGCTCCGCCAGCTGTAGCGACCATTACAGCGGGCGTGATTGCGCCAGGCCAGCTTGGCGCCGAGCAGAAGTTCGGCTGCGGTGTGCGCATAGCTGCCGCTCCGCTCGATCTCGGCCCGGACCTCGGCCCAGCGCTCGGGGCCGGCAATGTCCTGCATCTCGGGCAAGGCGTAGAACTCCCGCGCCCCGGCCACCAGGGCCTCGATCCCCTGCGCGCACTCAGGGTGACGACTGATCAGACCGAGCGGGCCCGCCGAGCTGCCTTCGACGGTCGTGGTAACTCGCGGTCCGGGCAGCACTGGGCAGGCTCGATCGTCTCTGGCGGTAGCTGCCCGGTCCATGAAACACCCCTGAAAGTCGAGTAACCGAATACAGCAACGGATCTCAGCAGAGATATCTCAGCTGCACCTTAAGGAATTCCGAAGCCGCCGCCCAAAAGCCCTTCTGCTGTGACCGACCTGGTTCGGCATACCGAATTCCGACAGCAATAAAATCCGACGTTCCGCACGAATCATGGCTACGTGCCTTGACAAGCACCCAGTGTGATCATCTGGCCAAATCTGACTCGTTGAACCCCACCTGAGCACGCAAAGTAGTCGACGAAACTTCGTGAAGACTTGAACTCTGCTCGCGAATCGTCCGTAATTCGGGTGTGCACGGCTGGTTTGGTGGCACGGCCCAGGAGGTTCGGCTGGCGGACGAGTGGAGCGGGTAGGAGGTTGAGCTGGTGGACGAGTCGGTCACGGTCACGGCGGTACACAACGTCGCCTACGGACGCGAGGCCGATTTCTTTGCCTGGGTGAACGCGTTACTGGCGCACGCCGAAACCTCTCCGAACTTTCTCGGCGGCGGATTACTTGGCCCACCTGACGCAGGAGGTGAATGGCATGTTATCTACCGCTGGGTAGATCAGGAATCCGCTAACTGGTGGGAGGAAGTCGCCACTCGAGGTGGCTGGATGAATCGAGCAGAATCTTTCGCCCAGCCTATTCAGGTACAACAAACCACTGGCCTGAGAGCGTGGTTCGACAAGCGCGCCCAGGCCCCGTCACCGCCCCCGAAGTGGAAAATGGCGCTGGTCACGTTGACTGCGGTATTTCCGCCCGTGCTGCTCTTCAACGTGGCTCTGATCCCGCACCTGCTCGGCCTGCCCGTCGTGCTTCGCACCCTGGCGCTCTGCATCGGCGTAACGGTCGTGGTGACCTGGGTAATGATGCCGAGATTGACCCGATTGCTGAAAGGCTGGCTGCAGCAGCCCTCGGGACGAAACGCGGCACCATATCTCGAGCCACCAGTGATTGCATCAGCTCGCCGAATATTGGAATCGGCTAGGGAATTCGGTGCGCCGCGGCAACCCGGTCGACATGCCGCAACGGAATATGAAGAGTGGTCAACCAACGACCAACCAGCCGAGTGGGAGCCGCAACCCCGTTGGCGGGACGACGACCCCGGTGAACAGGACCGTTGGTCTCGTCGATCCCCGTCCGACTTTGACCGCCCGGTGTTGAACCTGGTTCGAGACCGTAATGCCACGCAGTCCCCGGTCCGCCGCCCGCTTTCACGTGACCCTCGATCGTCGTACCTGAGGAGAGAGACCGGATGAGAACGTTATTGTTGGACAACTTTGACTCCTACACCTACAACCTGTTTCAGTTGATCGCACAGGTCCAAGGGGTCGAACCGACCGTGCTGCGCAACGACGCGCCGGAGGGCGCCGACGTTGACCTGCGCGAGTTCGACAACATCGTGATCTCGCCCGGCCCCGGTCACCCCGGAAATCACCGGGATTTCGGCTTCTCCCAGAGGATTTTGGCGGAGGCCACGATTCCGGTACTCGGAGTCTGCCTCGGCCATCAGGGCATTGGACTGGCGGAATCGGCTGAGGTGGGCCCGACCGCGGTCCCCCGGCACGGCCACCTCACCACGATCCGGCACGACGGCCGGGATCTGTTCGACTGGGTTCCCCAAGGTTTCACCGCAGTCCGCTACCACTCGTTCGCCATTCGCCAGCCCTTGCCACCGACGCTGGAGGCCACCGCCTGGTCCGAAGACGGTGTAATGATGGGCATTCGGCACCGTACTCGGCCGCAGTGGGGGGTTCAGTTCCACCCCGAGTCGATCCTGACCGAGCATGGCCTTCGACTGCTCGGCAACTTTCGCGATCTCACCCGCGCCCATGAATCGGCCAGGCGGCGAGTCATGGCCGGCTGGACCCCTGCTTCCAGCGAGCCAGCGATCCCGATCGCCAGTCCGGATACCCAGCCGATCTCGATCGCCCGCCCGGTCGCCGAACCGGTCACCCAGCCGATCCCGGTCGTCGAGCCGGTCGCCCATCGGGTCGAATACCGTTTGCAAAAGCGGGTTATCGAGTTCGCAGTCGATGCGGAGCAAGCCTTCGTCCGGCGGTTCGCTCGCGAACCACGCGCTTTCTGGCTGGACAGTTCGCGGGTCGAACCGGGTCAGGCCCGGTTCTCGTACTTCGGTGACGGGACCGGCCCGCTCGCCGAGTACGTCCGCTACGACGTGCAGATCGGCGTGGTCGACGTGGAGCGGGCCGGACAACCGACGCAGCGGATCGTCGGGAGTGTCTTCGACTATCTCAAGACGGCGTTGGCCGGGCGTCGGGTCGACGATGCCAGCCTGCCGTTCGACTTCACCTGTGGTTACGTCGGGTATCTCGGCTACGAAGCGAAATCCGACTGCGGCGCGAAGAACGCTCACCAGGCGACGACACCGGACGCGTGCTGGCTGTTCGCCGACCGGATGGTGGTCGTCGATCACCAGGAGGACACCACCTACCTGCTGAGTCTCAGCGAGGACACCACAGCCAGTCAGGACAGCGCGAATCAGTGGCTGGACCGGACCGCCGCGTTTCTCCGCCTGCAAGGCCCGGCCGTACCGGACCAACCCGCCGACCCGGAGGTTGCGGCCGCGACGCTGGCCGCCAGCACCGGCAGCGACCGGTCGGTAGAGCCGTGGTTGGTCCGCGACCGGGAGCAGTACCTGGCCGATATCGTAGCCAGCAAGCGCAAACTCGTCGCTGGAGAAAGCTACGAGGTCTGCGTGACCAACGCCGCTTGGCTCCCGGCACTGGCCGATCCGCTCGAATACCACCTCTTGCTGAGGGAATTCAACCCGGCTCCCTACGGGGCGTATCTTCAGTTCGGTGACGTCGCCGTGGCGAGTTCGTCACCGGAGCGGTTCTTGAAGATTTCCCGGAACGGCACGGTAGAAGCCAAACCGATCAAGGGCACCGCGCCGCGGGATGCCCGGCCGGAGGAGGACGCACGGCTGAGGGCTTCGCTGGTGAAGAGCGCGAAGACGCGGGCCGAGAACCTGATGATCGTCGACTTGCTTCGCAATGATCTGGGTCAGGTGTGCGAGGTGGGTTCGGTTCGGGTGCCGAAGCTGATGGCGACCGAGACTTACGCGACGGTGCACCAACTGGTATCGACCGTCCGGGGCAGCCTGCGACCGGCGGTCGACCCGGTGGACTGCGTGCGGGCGTGCTTCCCGGCCGGTTCGATGACCGGGGCGCCCAAGCTCCGCACCCTGGATATCATCGACACTCTGGAAACCGAGGCCCGGGGCGTGTATTCGGGGGCCATCGGGTTCTTCAGCTGCAACGGCACGGCCGATCTGAATGTCGTCATTCGGACCGCGGTATTCGTCGGCGGTCGGATGCACCTCGGCGCCGGCGGAGCCATCGTCCTCGATTCCAACCCCGAGGAAGAGTACGCCGAGATGCTGCTGAAGATGGCGGCACCGATGCGGGCCTACTGGGCGTGGATCTCGGCGAACACCCCGACCGGCCGGGCCGAGCCCGATCCGCAGGACGGTTTCGCCGCGAAGCTCCCACTCCAAGGGCTCGCCGTCCGGAAAGCCATCCTCCCGCACGGCCGACCGGCCCGAGCCAAGGCGCTGGCACACCCGGGTGAGGCGAGCTGATGTCTCTCGATCAGATCGATGCCAGCCGGAGCGGGTCCATCCAGCGCAACGTTGCTGCGGACCTGGCGGACCGAGCCGAACGCCAGGGCTGGTCCGCCGCACCGGCTTACATCGTGAATGATCGAGTGTGGACGCACGGTGAGGTGCACGATCTCGCGGCCGGTGCCACCTCGGTGCTGATCGACAGCGGAGTCCGGCCGGGGAACCGGGTGGTGATCGCGCTTCCGGACGGCATCGGATGGGTGATCAGCTTCCTCGCGGTGGCCCGGCTCGGCGCGGTGGCGGTGCTGATCAACCCGGAACTCACCGCCGAGGACCACGCCTTCATGATCGGCGACTGCCGCCCGACGCTTTGCCTGAGCGAGTCAATCCTGGAAGACCGGTTCGACTCGGGCAGTTGGCTGGACGTCGACGATCTACTGGTCCGGTCGATAACTGCCGCCCGCGCCCGCCCGCAACGGGTCGGCTCCAGGACGGCGTTATACATCCAGTACACCTCCGGGACGACGGGCGAACCGAAGGGCGTGGTGCATGACCACGGCCATCTACCGGTCTACTTCGAAGCGGTCGGCCGGAGCGTGCTCGGCCTCGGTCAGCAGGACATCAGCCTGTCGATCTCCAAACTGTTCTTCGCCTACGGCTTCGGCAACGCGCTGGTGTTTCCGCTGTACTCGGGCTCATCGGCCGTC
>DATINJ010000081.1:0-9959 GCA_035474375.1 Kineosporiaceae bacterium
GACACGGTCTATTTTCGCGGCGGCACCTACGCCTACACCCGCGCCACCACCAGCTGCGCCAGCCAGACCGCCCGAGTCGACGCGATCACCCTGAACAAGGCCGGCACCTCGGGCAACCCGATCCGCTACTGGGCCTACCCGCACCTTCGAACTGATCAACACCCATCACCACATGGGACCGGGTCTGTTCATCCAGAACGGGGGCGGCAACCTCGTGCTCAACACCGACTCGCATGACAACTACGACCTGTATACCTCCAACGGTGCCGGGGAAAGCGCCGACGGCTTCGGTGCGCACATCTCGGCCAACTATCCCGGGAATGTGTTCAAGGGCTGCCGCGCGTGGTGGAACTCGGACGACGGGTTCGACCTCATCAGCGCCTACTCGTCCGTGACGATCGAGAACTCGTGGGCGTGGCGCAACGGGTACGTCCCAGAGACGACCACCGGCGCCGGCAACGGAAACGGCTTCAAGGCCGGAGGCTACGGTGGCGGCTACGACGCCAACGCCGTCAAACACACCGTCCGCTTCTCCGTGGCATTTGCGAACCGGGCGTCGGGCTTCTATGCCAACCACCACCCGCTGGCCAACGACTTCTTCAACAACACCAGCTACGGAAATCACCCCGACTTCAACATGCTTGGAGTCGCTCCGAGCGGTGCGGCCAGCAACCTCGGCAATCTGCGCAACAACATCGCCTACACCGGCACCCTGCTGACGAACGTGATCGGCGCCAACGACACGTTCAACTCCTGGAACCTGGGCGTCACCCTGTCGGACGCGCAGTTCCGGAGCGTGTCGACGTCCGGGTGGGAGGCATCCCGCCAAGCCGACGGGAGTCTGCCCGTACTGCCCAACCTTCGCCTCGCGGCCGGCAGCACATTGATCGACAAGGGCACTGGCGTCGGTCTGCCGTTCAACGGGGCGGCACCAGATCTGGGCGCCTTCGAGTCCTGAGCGTGTGCCAGCCGCGCTGGTTCTGCCTGCGACACCGACCTCAGTGGAGCTCAACCACCTCGCACGGCGGTGAAGACGCCGTCGGCAACCAAGGCGATGACAGCGGCTCGGACGTCGGGTGTCAGCAGCTGAATCATCGCGTTGACACGCGCGTTGACCACCAGCTCTCCGTCGGCCAACCCGGCCGCCGCGAGCAACCCGGCCAGGTTCTCGGGCGTCACAGCTGTCACGTCGAGCGACGACAGCAGCTGGGCGAACCCGGGGTCGATCGGCTCGGACGGGTTGGCCCGGACCTCGGCAACAGCCTCGGCCAAGTCCGCTGCCAGGGCGTCAGCGGTGGCTTCGGCAGCGGCGTCGACACTCAGGTGCACCGACGGCGGGGCGGCGCCGAAGGCGAGCTGGGCCTGCAGGTGCCAGCCACGGGCGCGCATCGCATCGTTCACCGCACCGACGTCCACACCGTCCTCGTCAGAGGCGAACGCGAGCAGGCTAGCCGCCGGTGATCCGAGCAGGCGGATGCCCTCGATCGCCTCAATGGCAGCCGCGATCGTCCGGGTGGCGCGCAACTGTCGCTCGAAAGCCAACAGGTACCCCGAAGAGCCGAGCGCACGCAGCGTTACCCAGGCCGCCGCCAGCGGTCCGGCGGACTTCGTGCTCTGGATCGTCGAGTTCACGATCGGGTACCCGGCCCACGCACCGTAGGAAAACCACGACGCCCGCCGCCGCTCCCGGTCGGCAAACAGCACAGCCGAGGCCGGCTTCAGGGCGTACCCGTACTTGTGCAGGTCAACCGACAGCGACGAGACGCCCGGCACGGACAGATCGAACGGCGACACCTCCTCCCCCAGCGCCCGCCGCCCGGCCAGCACCAGCCCGCCGATGCAGCCGTCGACATGCAGCGGAACCCCGCGCTCCAGGCAGCCGGCGGCCACCTCTGCCACCGGGTCGAGCACCCCGTGCGGGTAGCTCACCGCCGAGACCACGACCAGCGCCGTCCGGTCGGTCACCGCCGCGAGCAGGTCGATAGCGCTCGGGGTGAGCGAGTCTGCGGAAACCGGCACCCGGACGACGTCCAGCCCCAGCCATTCAGCAGCCTTGGCGAACGCCGGGTGCGCGCTCTCGGCCAGCACCAGCTCCCCGCCCTCCACGCCTCGGTTGCTCGCGAGCACCGCGGCCGAGCGGACGGCGAGCAGGCACGACTCGGTGCCGCCCGACGTGAATGTGCCCGCCGCGTCGGGCCCCGCGCCGAAAAGGTCCAGCAGCGTGCCGATGACCTCGTTCTCCATCGCGGCCACGCTCGGGAACGCCGTCGGGTCGAGCATGTTGATCGCGCTGAACGCCATGAACGCCTGGTGCTGTAGCCGGGAGAGATCGGCGTCCCCGTGTTCGAACACGTAGCTGAACAGCCGACCGCCCTCGTGCGGCACATCCTTTCCGCGCAGCTGCGCCAGCTCGGCCAGGATCTCTTCGTGCGGATCACCTTTCACGGGCAGTCCGGGCAGCTGGTGCGGGGTGGACGACGTCACGCGGGTTCCTCCTGGGTTGCTCGCTGAGTCTGCGTCAAGTGCCGGTAGCGCAGCACGCCCGCGACCACGAGCGCCGCCGGGATCAGCCCGATCGCCAGCTCGATGCCCAACACGGCGCTGCCGGGCTGGTCAACGGTCTCGCCAGACTCTCCCGACACGTAGCCGAACAGCGCCAGCAGGCCACCGACCAGAGCGGGACCGAGTGCGAACGTGCCGGTCTCGCTCGCCGTCCACAGCCCGCCGAGCAATCCCGCTCGACGCTCGCCAGTGCGCTCGTCCTCGTCGGCCAACGCGTCCGACAGCATCGAGTAGGCGTAGAGCTGCTGCCCCGCGTAGCCGATGCCGCAGCCCACGAAGCCAAGCAGCGGCAGCAGCGGAGAAAGCCACCCCGGCGCCGCAATCAACGCGCAGCCCGCGAACAACCACGACGACGACACCAGGCACCACCGCTTGCCGTACCGCACCTCCAGCCGCCGCCACACCGGCACGACCAGCAGCGACGGCCCGACCAACGCCGCGAACAGCAATGAGGTGAAGCCCTCCCGGTCCAGCACGTACGTCGCGTAGTACGGGATCGCCGTCAGCGCGGCCGCGACCGCCAGCGACTGCACGACGTACCCCGTGTAGAGCGGCCAGTACCCGGCTGCCTGCCGCGCCACCTTCAGCGCCGCGACGAACGATCCACGACCCTTGGCCGCGACGATGGGCGCGGTCGTGCCGGTCGCCGAATCGGTAGCCGGTTGCGTCGTCGGCACGGCCGCCACGCAGCCCAGCATCCCGACTCCCAACAGCACCGCGATCACGGCCGCCATCAGCAGGTGCCCGGACCGCCCCTCACCGCCCGCCGACACCAGCGCCGGCGCGGCCGCCCCGCCGAGCAGGATGCCGACCGACAGCACCACCACCCGGGCGAGTTGCAGGCGCGACCGCTGATCCGGGTCGGGCGTCAGCTCAGCCGGCAGGGAGATGTACGGCACCTGGAACAACCCGTACGCGAAGCCGGCCGCCAGGAACGCCGCGCCCACCCACACCGCCGCGATTCCTGGGCTGGTATCGGGCACCGCGAACATCAGCACGAACATCGGGGGCAGGAGCAGGCCGCCGGCCAGCATCCACGGCCGCCGCGGCCCCCACCTGGACGACGTCCGATCCGACCAGCCGCCTACCACCGGGTTCCACGGCACGTCCGCGAGCTTGGGCACCAGGACGACAACAGCGGCAACCGCTGCGGCAACACCGAGGGTGTCGGTAAGGAAGTACAGGAGCACCAGCCCCGGCACGGTCCCGAAGGCACCCGTGGCGAGCGAGCCGAGCGCATAGCCGGCCACCGTCCGCCGGGGAAGCGTCCTCATGCAGTCATCCAAGCACGCCAGCTACCAACGGCAGCCGCGTCAGGTCTTCGGCGGCGGCTTCGAGGAGTCTGGCGGCTTTGGTGACGAGTCCGGCGGCTTCGTGACGGGACTGGCCGTTGAGCCGCGGGCACCGCTGGGGGTTCCGGAACCATCGCTCGGCTCCGACGGCTTGCCAGGCGGTGCGCGGAAGACGTGGAGGTCGCGATGATGGCGATCCGGCTCGGACAGGTTCGGGCGCCGCTCCTCCACACCGTGGCAGCAGCCCGGACCTGACGTGTTGACACGTACAGCCGTCGCAACGTGCGGGGCCAGGCGCCGGATGAGAGCGCGCGCACCGCTGGGTGTCGGTGCTCGCCCATGGGTTCATGTCGGTGCACAGACTGCGCCGACGTCCACCCCTGGCAGAATGATTGAGGACGACGAGAGCTCGCCTCGCGCCTCGCCCTCCTATCCCGCAGCCAGGAGCTTGATATTCTTCACCTTGAGCGACGTGGGGCCGAATCCCTGCCAGTAGAGCGTGTTGAACGCCAAGGTTGCGGTCGTGGATTTGGCGACCAGATGTCCTTTGAAGGTTAGAATTCTCTTGACTTGGATGCCCCCCGATGGCACAACGAAAGTTCCGTCCTCGCTGAAGCCGAGCAGTGGGTCCAGAACGTTGCCGCTCTTGTCGATGAGTTGGGTGGCGTCCATCAATTGAACCCTGACGGTCGCATCGCCTCGGTTCACGGCCACCATTTCCACCTTGGTGTAGTGATCGGTAGTCCCCACTGAATTTACCGTGACACGCAATGGGCCGGCACGTCCGGATACGTGCTTGGAAAGTCGCTGCGACGTAACAGTTTCATGACCTGTCAGGCGGGCCACGCCGTAGGAAACGGCGTAGGCCGCCCCTCCGCCAGCAGCGACAATAACGACAAGAACGACTGCCAACGACGCCGCCCCAGCCATGGAAGATCCTCGGCCCGAGATCGGCGAATTGCGATCGTCCTCTCTCACAGTACTGGCGAAGTCGATCAGCGCCAGCAGGCCATCGGCGACGATAGTCACCCCCGCCACGACCAGCGGCGAGGCCGGCAAGAAGACGGGGGCGACGCCGGCCGCGACGATGCAGAAGGCGCTGATCGCGAGTGTCCTACCAGCTCGCACCATGCACCTCGTGATTCGTCGTTCGCGTAATGCAAGAATACGGCACGCTCGGCAAAGCATTGCCCAGACTCACCCCGTGGCGGCCATCCCGTTCGCGGCAAGAGCGCATTTCTGGGTCATCGAAAGTCGAGGAATCACATTCCTCTCCCGGCTCGCGAAGAGGCAGACGGTGTTCGCGCCGTCGAACTGTCCGCCAACTCGAGCCGGTCGATGGAATGCAACGGTGGACATGTTCAGAGCGCTTTGGCGCCCAAGGCGATGTCGAAGCCGGCGCCGTTGCGCGCCAGGCCCACGAGGAGGATGCCGGCCCATTCCAGAACCGAGGCCATCTCGAGCCCTCCTGCGTCGAGCGGCCGCATGTCCATGCTCTCCAGAAACGCCGCGACGCGTGCCTTGGCCTCGGCGCTGTCACCGGCGAAGAACACGTCCACAGGCTTGTCTTGAGCAAGGACGTCGCGGAAGATCAAATTGAACGCTTTCACGACGCGTGTGCCCTCGGGGGCGGCAGCGGCGATCTGCCGGGACACCGAGTCGCCCGCGGTGGTCGCGAGTCCGCTGACGTCGGCGTTGAACGGATTGCTGATGTCGACGAGAATCTTGCCTGCCAGCGCATCGCCGTAGTTCGCGACCACTTCAGCCGCACCGGTGTACAGCACGGCGACGATGACGATGTCACCCAGCGGCGTTGCGCCGAACGTGCCGACGGTGGCTCGGTTGCCGATCTGGTCAGCCAGCGCCTGGGCCCTGGCGGTGTTGCGGCTCAGGAACTCGATGGTGTGGCCGTGCTTCGCCGCCCGGGTGCCGATGGCGGCGGCCATGTTGCCCGAGCCGATGATGCTGATGATGGTCATGACGTGTGTTCCTCCGCTGTGTCTGATCAGGGTTGGTCATGGGCGCGCTCAAATCACTGTGGTGCCGCCGTCGACAACCAGCTCCATGCCGTTGACGTAGCTCGAGTCGTCCGAGGCGAGGAACAACGCGACCGACGCGATCTCCTCCGGGCGGCCCATCTCTCGCCGCGGGATCACGGACTCGAACTGCGCCTTCATCTCCGCGTCCATCACCTCCTCCAGAATCGGCGTGGCGACCTGGCCGGGGGTCAGCACGTTCACCCGGATCTTCCGGTCCCTCAGCTCGGACACCCACACTCGTGCGTAGGCGGGCAGCACGGCCTTGCTCGCTGCGTACACACTCCAATGGGGGTAACCCCGGAGCGAAGCGTTCGACCCGGTCATGAAGATCGAGCCGCCATCGTTGAACAGCGGCAGCGCCTTCTGGACCGTGAACAGCGTGCCGCGCGCATTCAGCGAGAAGGCGGCGTCGAACTGCTCCTCGGTGATCTCGCCGAGCCCGCCCTGTTCGCCCGTGCCGGCGCTGGCCCACAACACGTCAACCGCGCCCTTTTCCTGCTTGACGGTCTCGAACAGTCGGTCCAGATCATCGAGGTCGGCAGAATCAGCTTGCACGCCGGTCACGTTCCGACCGATCAGCTTGACGGCTTCGTCCAGCTGATCCTTCCGTCGGCCCGAGATGAAGACGTGAGCTCCTTCGGCGACGAACAACTTGGCACCAGCCAGCGCCATACCGCTGGTCCCGCCGGTGATCACCGCGACCTTGCCATCGAGCTTTCCCACAACTACTCCATCCACTCGTCGTGCCGGTGCTATGTACACCGATCTGCGTACTTAACGCAGCGAACGATCGCTCGGCAGGCAAGTTATGCACACCGACCGGTACCCAAGTGCGTTACGCTGGGCTTATGACTGAGTTGGAGAAGGGGCCGCGAGGCCTGCGCCGCGGCAGGGGGGCACGAGAGCGCATCCTCAGCGCGTCCCAACAACTGTTCCGCGATCAAGGCATCAACGGCACCGGCATGGACCAGCTCTGCGCGGCGGCTGAGGTGTCCAAGCGCACGCTTTACCAGCACTTCACCGGCAAGGACGAGCTGATCGCCGAACACCTACGCCGGTTCGATCCCGACATCCTGCCTGAAGTGTTCGACAACACCGGCCTCACCCCTCGCGAAAGACTTCTCGCCGTATTCGACATTCACGCGCCCCTGTGCCCATTCATCGCGGCGGCCGTCGAAATCCCCGATCCGGGCCACCCTGCACGCGTTTACGCCCGCGACTACAAGAAGGCCTTTGCCGCGCGGCTCACCGATACCGCCCGCGAGGCTGGCGCCGCCAACCCCGAACAGCTCGGCGAACAACTGGCGTTGCTGCTGGATGGCGCCTCGGCCCGCAGCCGAGTCCTCGACACCGACGCATTCACCACCGCCACCGCCATCGCGGCCGTCCTCGTCGACAAAGCCATCCCCACGGCAGAATGACCCGATGAGCGTTCCGCAGACGATCACCTTCATCACCCTCGGCTCGCGCGACGTCCCGGTGCTACGGGCGTTTTACGCCGGGTGGGGATGGCGCGAACTGCCGGGCGGCGAAGCTGACTTTGCGCAGTACGACATGGGTGGTGTCCGCCTGGCCCTGTACTCGCTGGAACTGCTGAGGGCTGAAGCATCCCCGGACTGCCTACCGCCGGAACCTGGCAGATGGAGCGGCATCACTCTGGCAGTCAATGTCGGTAGCCGCGAGGCCGTCGACGCCGCATACGATGCCGCCGTGCAGGCCAGTGCTCGCATCATCGCACGGCCGGTGGACCGCGAATGGGGAGGGTACTCAGGGTATCTCGCTGACCCCGAGGGGAACCGGTGGGAGATCGCCTGGCTGCCAGGTTTCACACCGCTGTCTCCTGACTCTGCATGAACACCAGTCATTGATCAGTCGGGCGTTCCGGTTGAGTCGGTCGGTTCGGGGTCGTTGACCGGTGTGGACCATTCGATGTCTTGGTTGGTCGCGGCCCAACTCGCCAGCAAGTTCAGGCCGTCCTGTGTGGGTGATGCGGGCTCGGCGGTGTAGGTGAGGAGAATCTGGCTGGGGTTGTCGCCGAGCGGGAAGGTCTCGAAGGGCAGATCGAGGTCGCCGACAACGGGGTGGTGCAGGAGTTTCACGCCGGTAGTGTGGATCCGGACGTTGTGGGCGGCCCAGCGGCGGCGGAAGTTCTCGCTGCAGGTGGAGAGTTCACCGATCAGGTCGCTCAGACGCCGGTCATAGCGGTCGCGGCCGGCCGAGGCGCGCAGCATGGCGACGGTGTCGTTGGCGACCTGGTCCCAGTCGCGGAAGAACTCGAGGGCGGTCGGGTCGAGGAAGACGAACCGGGCGTTGTTGGGCGGCCGTACCGGGTGGGCGTAGACCGGACAGAACAGCGCCCGTCCGAGGGGATTGGCGGCCAGAATGTCCCCGCATCCGCGGACGACGAAGGCGGGCGTTCCGGTCATCGAGTCGAGGACTCGCTGCACCGTGGGTCGCACCTGTTGCTGGGCTGGGTGACGAGGCCGGCGGCCGGCGCCGCGCAGCAGGTCGAGCAGATAGATTCGTTCGGCCTCGTCCAGGCGCAGTGCTCGCGCGATGCCGTCGATCACATTTTCGGAGACGCCCGTGGCATTGCCGCGTTCCAGCCGGATGTAGTACTCGCTGGAGATGTCCGCGAGCAGGGCGACCTCCTCGCGGCGCAGCCCGGTGACCTGTCGGCGGGTTCCGCCGGATGCCGGTAACCCAGCCTGCTCAGGGGTGATCCTGGCTCGCCGGGTGCTCAGGAACTCCCGGATCTCCGCGCGAAAATCGCCACGGATATCGCGATTCGTACCGTTAGCGTCATTCCTGCCTTCCACGCATTCATTGTATGAGCGCTTCCGCATGGCGGGGGGTCCCTGTCAGTACCCCCTCCCAGCAAGGACTCCCTGGGTTACAGGCCAGCTGGTTATATGGCTAGCGACCGCTGCGGCGGCCAGGCATCACCACCGCACACCCCGGGCGCCGAAACACCTTAACTGAAAGGAAATTCACGTAACGAAGACGATTCTCGGCACCGTGCCAGACGGGGTCTCGGCACGGACATCGCCGCGAAGCACGTGCCACCGGCCATCCGGTCGCCGAAACCGGCCGCCGCCGCGAATAAGTCGAGAAGACCCATACCCGACCAGTTCGCATCCGTTCATCCATTTCACTGATCACTGAAGAGGTTCCATCGTGTCCAAGGTTCTCGTCATCGTCGGCCACCCCGACCTGTCCCAGTCGATCGCCAACGCGGCGCTGATGGACGCCGTCCGCGATCTGGCCCATGTCACCGTGCATGACCTCTACGCCACCTATCCCGACTTCCAGATCGACGTCGAGGCCGAGCACGCACTGCTCGCCGAGCACGACGTGATCGTCTTCCAGCACCCGGTGTACTGGTACAACACCACCCCTCTGTTCAAGCACTGGCAGGACAAGGTCCTTACCCTGGGCTGGGCCTTCACCTTCGATGGCTCTGCCTCGCAGTTGGCTGGCAAGAAGGCCATCGTCGCCGTCACCACCGGCGTTCCCGCCGACCACTACACCCCCGAAGGCGCGAACCAGGCCACTCTCGAGACCCTCCTCAGCAACTGGAGGGCGACCCTGCGACTGTGCCAGTTCGACATTCAGCCGATGGTCAAGCTACACGGCACCGCCTTCGGCCTCTCCGACGACGACCTGGCCACCGCAGCCAAGCAGTACAACGAACTCCTCGCCTCCTACGCTGTCTGACCAAACACTCACCCCCGGCAGCATGAGCGGACGTCATCAGTCAATCTGTCGTCGCGATAGCGTCTTTGATCGCTTGCGCGTCGCTGTCGAGGAGCGACCTCTCGCGTTCCGGCGACCCGACCTTGAGGGTCCAGCCGTCTCCTGCGTAACGAGGGATGACGTGAAGATGAAAGTGGAAGACCGTCTGGAAGGCGACTTCGCCGTCACAAAGGAGGATGTTGATTCCTTCGCAGCGCATGCTTGAGCGTCGCAAGGCTCGTGCCAGGTCATGACCGACCGACCAAACGTGAGCGCTCGTGGCTTTATCGAGGTCTTCGAGGCCCACCGCGTGCTTGCGTGGCACGACGAG
>DATINJ010000082.1:0-3222 GCA_035474375.1 Kineosporiaceae bacterium
TTTGATCACGTTTACACCGAGGCGCACCCGCTGATCAGCGAGCAGCGAGCAGCCCTCTCGGCCCACCTGGCCTCGTTCGACGACGTACCATTCGAGGGGAGTTCCCGATGACCACCAGCGTGCTGCCGCTCGGACAGGCGATCAACGCCGGGCTGCGCCGGGCCTTGGAGGACGACCCGAAGGTACTGCTGATGGGCGAGGACATCGGCAAGCTCGGCGGGGTCTTCCGGGTGACCGCAGGCCTGCAGAAGGATTTCGGTGATCACCGGGTCCTCGACACCCCGCTGGCCGAGTCCGGAATCATCGGCACTGCAATCGGTTTAGCTATGCGCGGCTTCCGTCCGGTCTGCGAGATCCAGTTCGACGGGTTCATCTACCCGGCGTTCGACCAGATCGTTTCCCAGGTCGCCAAACTGCACTACCGCACCCGCGGCGACGTGAAGATGCCGATCACCATTCGGGTCCCGTTCGGTGGCGGAATCGGTGCGGTGGAGCATCACTCGGAATCGCCCGAGGCATACTTCGCACACACCGCCGGCCTTCGGGTAGTCGCCTGCAGCAACCCCGCCGACGCCTATTCGATGATCCGGCAGGCGATCGCGTCCGACGACCCGGTGCTGTTCTTCGAGCCGAAACGGCGATACTGGGACAAGGCCGAGGTTGACTTGGACGCCACAGCCCTTCCCTTGCACCAGGCGCGGGTACTGCGGGCGGGCACCGACGTCACCGTGGTCACCTACGGCCCACTGGTAGCGACCGCCATCGCGGCCGCCGGAGTGGCCGAGCAGGAGGGCACCTCGATCGAAGTGATTGACCTGCGGTCGATTTCACCAATGGACTTCGACACGATCGAGCAGTCGGTTCGCCGGACCGGCCGGCTGGTGGTCGCCCACGAGGCGCCGACGTTCTTCGGGCCGGGAGCGGAGCTGGCGGCCCGAATCAGCGAGCGCTGTTTCTACCAGTTGGAGGCGCCCGTGCTGCGCGTCGGCGGATTCGACATCCCTTACCCCGCCTCAAAACTGGAGGAACACTACTTGCCGGACGTCGATCGGATCCTGGCTGCGGTCGACCGAACCCTGACCGAAGGCTGAGCGGCAATGGCTACCGAAGAGAGCTTCAAACTCCCCGACCTGGGCGAAGGCCTGGCCGACGCCGAATTGCTGCACTGGCATGTCGCGGTCGGTGACACGGTGACGCTGAACCAGGTCATCGCTGAGGTCGAGACGGCGAAGGCGGCGGTGGAACTACCCTCGCCGTACGCCGGGCAGGTACTCGCCCTGCATGTCGCCGAGGGCGAGACCGTGATGGTCGGGACGCCGATCATCACCTTCCAACTCTCCGGTGATCATGCACAAAGTGAAACTAAAGCCGCTGAGGAGCGCGTCCCGGTGCTGGTCGGGTACGGCGCGACCGCGGGCACCAGCAGTCGCCGCAACGGCCGACCCAGACCAGCGCTCAGGGGCACGCCTCACTCCGCCCCCGCCGTCCCACCTGGCGGACCGACCGCCTCCCCGACCCCACCTGCCGCCGTCCCCGCGCCCACTTCACCCGCGCCCACTTCGCCCGCGCCCAGCGCCGCCCCGAGGTCGCCCGTCCCGCTGGCTCCCGCGCGTCCGCTGGCGAAGCCGCTGGTCCGCAAGCTGGCCCGGGACAACGGGGTGGACCTGACCACCGTCCGCGGCACCGGCCCAGACGGCATCGTCACCCGCCAGGACCTGCTCGATCACCTGGCCGGAAGCGCCGCACCCACTCCGTCTGCCGCCTCTTCTGCCGCCTCTTCTGCCGCCCCTTCTGTCGCCCCTTCTGTCGCCCCGGCCACGGACGGCGAGGAGCGGATCCCGATTCGCGGCGTCCGGCGAGCGACCGCGCAGGCGATGGTGCGCAGCGCGTTCACCGCGCCGACGGTCACCGAGTTCATCACCGTCGATGTCACACCGACCATGGACCTGCTCAAGCGCCTCCGCGGCAGCACCTACCTGGACGGCGTCCGCCTGACCATGCTGGCCTTCGTCGCGAAGGCCATGCTCTCGGCGCTGAGGCGTAACCCGACGCTGAATTCCTCGTGGGACGAGGAAGCGCAGGAGATCGTGCTCAAGCGCTACGTGAACCTCGGGATCGCCACCGCCACACCTCGTGGACTGATGGTGCCCAACCTCAAGTACGTCGGCGACTACGACCTGATCAGCCTGGCGCGTGCCCTGGAGCAGTTGACCGAGACCGCGCGTGAAGGTCGGGCCACACCCGCCGACCTGTCCGGCGGGACGATCAGCATCACGAACGTCGGGGTGTTCGGCGTCGACAGCGGCACGCCCATCCTGAACCCGGGCGAAGCGGCGATCCTCTGCCTGGGTGCCGTCCGCGAGCAACCCTGGGTGCATGAGGGGCAACTCGCCGTGCGTTGGGTGACGACGCTCAGCCTCTCCTTCGACCACCGCTTGGTGGACGGCGAACAAGGCTCCCGCTTCCTGTCCGACATCGCTGCGACCTTGGCGACCGGCTGACGTCCGCCTTGCGCGCCCTGCTCACCGGCGGATCAAGACCGCGACCCGCGCCGGCTCGGCCCACGGCTGGCAATCGGCTGCGTACTCCAGGGTAATCTGTCCTCGGTGCACCAGCCTGCAACCCATGCAGGGCTCGCACCGTCTACCCTATGGGCGGGGTTGCACTTGCCCCGAGGGCCTCTAGCTCAATCGGCAGAGCAGCGGACTTTTAATCCGCGGGTTCGGGGTTCGATCCCCCGGGGGCCCACAAAATGGCAGGTCAGCGAGGCTATGGCCACTCTGACCAAGATCGTCGCCACACATTACCCACACTTTTCGTCCTCGGCCGGTGGCTGCTGCTGCATCGACTCCAGGACGCCGGCCGCCCCGGTCTTGGCCCGTTTCCGCCCGAAATAGTGGTCCTGAGTCATCGACACCTTGGCGTGCCCGAGCTGGTCAGCAGCAGCTCGAGCACTCAGTCCAGCTTCGTCCATCAGGGTCGCCACGGTCCGCCGGAACGTGTGCGAGGTGATGTCCGGGTACTTGGCCCGGTCGAAGACACCCCGTAGGTCGCTCTGGGTGTTGCTCGGATCGCGCAGATGACCGAGGGCCGATGTGAACACCGCTTCCCATGGATTCGGTTCTTGCTCCGCTTGACGGCGCTTGAGCATGGCGACGGCCCAGCTGGGTAGCTCGATGATCCGCCATCCCGCTTTGCTCTTCGGCTTGAGCTTGATGGTCA
>DATINJ010000083.1:0-54137 GCA_035474375.1 Kineosporiaceae bacterium
CGACGAGCGCGGGAACAGCGTGCCGGCCGACCACAGGTCGGGCCCGTCGCTGGGCGGGAAGCCGCGCCGCGGGATCGGCCGGGACTCGATGCCGATCAGGCACACCGGCCGGCCGCCCAGGTGGGCGTCGAAGACCACCGCGGCCGCCGGCGCGCCACCGATCACGGAGGCGTAGGAGCCCTCGACCGCCAGCACCTCCATGTTGTCGTTGAGCACGCCGGAGAACACGACGAACGCGCCGCCGTGGTAGCGGGAGATGACGCAGAAGACGATCGGGCCGTCGAAGTTGACCAGCGCCCGGCCGATCTCCGCGCCGTACTCCAGCTGCAGCTTGCGCAGCGACTCCGGCGAGCCGTCGAAGCCGGACAGGTTGGCCAGCACGACCAGCGGCCGGTTGCCGCTGGCGGCGTTGATGGCCCGGGCGGTCTTCTTCGACGAGCGCGGGAACAGCGTGCCGGCCGACCACAGGTCGGGCCCGTCGCTGGGCGGGAAGCCGCGCCGCGGGATCGGCCGGGACTCGATGCCGATCAGGCACACCGGCCGGCCGCCCAGGTGGGCGTCGAAGACCACCGAGGTCTCGGCGTCGGCCATCCCGGCCCACCGCTCCAGCACCGGGATGTCGGAGTCGGAGACCGCCCGCATCAGCGACCGGATGTCGAACGGCTTCTTCCGGTCCGGGTTGCCGGTCGGGGAGAAGATCTCGCCGACGGTGGCGAACTCGCTGCCCGGCAGGTCGTGCGGGTAGTCGCTGATGTCGCGGTCGGCCGGGTCGGCGCTCTCGATCGGCCGGGGCGCGCCCTCCCCCGGGGCGATGTAGGAGTGCGCGTAGTGGCTCATCAGGATCTCGCACGCGACCGCCAGGTTCGGCGCCCAGTACTGCGCCTGGCCGTTGGGACCCATCACCCGGTCGTAGCCGCCGATGCCGAAGTTGTCCTCGGCCGACACCCCGCCGGAGAAGTCCAGCGCCTGCTTGCCGGTCAGCACCATGGCGCTGTCCGGCGTCATCACCAGGATTCCCTTGGTGTGCATGAGCATCGTCGCTTCGGCGTTCCAGTACGGCTGGGCGCCGACGTTGATGCCGGCGACCACCACGTTGATCTCGCCGCCGGCCTGGGTGAAGGTGACGATCCGGCGCAGCGCCCGGCCTACCCAGTCCAGGTTCTCGGTGCCGGAGTCCATCGAGATCCGGGCACCGGAGGACAGCGTGAACCACTCAACCGGGACCGACATCTCCTCGGCCAGGTTCAGCGCGGCGACCACCCGGGCGCATTCCGGCTCGGCGAGCGAGCCGAGTGCCCGGGTCGGGTCGCCGAGCAGCACTACCCGGGTGATGCCCTGCGGATGCCGCTCGGTCGGGGTGGTGACGACGCCGACCACGATGCTGGCCCGGTTGCCGCCCGGCGGGCGCTGCACCGGCGCCAGCCGGCCATCGGCGTCCAGGTCGCACTCGGTGAACCGGCCGCCGCGGCCGGTGAGCAGCCCCACCAGCTCGTAGGGGTAGACGGTGCCGCGCCGCCGGGCCCGCAGCACCTTCTGGTCGTAGTCGTCCAGCGGGTGCAGCCACTCGGTCAGCCGGCCGCTCACCGAGGTGACCACGCCTGCGCCCGGCTGGTAGGAGAACCGCACCACGGTGTGGCGGGCCCGGCCGTCCGGTGCCACCACGTTGCCCTCGGCGATCACCTCTTCGATGCCCGCGCCGACCGTCAGCGGTGAGATGGTGCGCTGCAGGGCGGTCAGCTCCGAGACCGGGGCGTCCACGGTGGGCCAGATGTGCAGCGCCACGTAGTTCATGTCCAGCCGGGCACCGCCGAGGCTGGCCCGGGCCCGCCGGATCGCCTCGCCGCAGCTGGCCACCGCCCGCTCGGCGTGCGGCAGCGAGACAACCCGGCCCTCGGCGTCGCGGACCACCGCGAACTCCCGGATCTGGGCCAGTGCCACCAGCCGCTGGTCGGCCGGGTTGTTCGGTGCCACCAGCAGGTACAGCAGCACGTCCTCCGGGGCGGCCAGCCGGGTGATGTTGAACTCCTGCAGCCGGCGCAGCTGCAGCCGCCGGCCGACCATCGGGTGCACGCCGCGCACCAGGTCGTCCTCGACCAGTTGCCCGGAACCGTCCCCGCCGTTGTCTGGCCGGAAGGTGAAGTAGGACACCGGCCGTCCCGAGCCCGGGTAGATCGCGGTGACCACCCGGCGCACCTGGCGGATGACGTCGAGCTTGCTGAGGGTGGCGTTGAGCTGTGCGGAGGCCTCCGTCGCCGAGTCCGGCATCTCCGGCCACAGCACGTACAGGTCGAACACCCCCTGGTGCCCGGCCGGAGCCTGCTGCAGCTGCTGCTCCAGCGCGGTGACCAGGGCCGAGCCCGGCACCAGCTCCTCGAACTCGGCCACCGTGGTCACCAGGTGGGTGGGCCGGGCGTCCAGGGTGTACTCGCACACCACCATCGGCCGGTCGGCGGCCCGCAGGTTGCGCAGGTCGTGCAGCTCGTACTCGCGGTAGTGCCGGCGGGCCAGCACCTCGAGCATCGGTTCGTGCTCGCCGATGCCGGCCTCCAGCCGCTCGGCCAGGAACCGGACGATCTGCTCGGGGATGGCGGCCAGGTCGTTGATCCGGCGGGCGTAGTCGTCGGCGCCGGGGTTGGCCGCCAGGTAGCGCACCTCGTCGCGCACCCCGGCCAGCACCGAGGCCCGCACGGCGTCGACCAGCGGCTGGTCGAACCACCGGAACCGGACGCTGCGGGCCAGGTCGCCGACCACCGGGTAGCGCAGCTGGGTGGCGGCCACCAGCCGTTCCAGCACGTCGCGGACCTCGTCGGCGATCTCCTCGCCAGGGGCGTCGTCCAGCAGCCACTGCTGCAGCAGCGAGCTGACCAGCTGCTGGTGGGACGGGGCGCCGGGCGCGGCGAGGAAGATCCGGTAGACCGCCTCCTCCAGGGCCGGGGTGCGGTCCAGCTCGGAGACCCCGTAGTGGGTCAGTGCCTGCGACAGCCGGCGCCGGAAGTCCTCGGGCAGCTGCTCGCGCTCGACGTCGAGGCTGTGCAGGTAGGAGTGGAAGTACTCCCGAGGGCTGTGCATCCGGCCGTTGTGCGCCTCCTCGCCGCCGGGCCGGTTGCGGCCCAGCTCGCACAGGTCGGCGAAGGCCCGGAACACCTCCAGCTCGGCCAGGATCTGCGCCTGCCCGTCGCCGGCCAGCTCCGCCCGGAACCGCTGGTAGGCACTGAGGGTGGCGGCGGCCTCGTCGGAGTTGAGGTCGAAGCCGAGCAGCAGGCTGCGCAGGTCGGCCAGGCAGCTGGCGGCCCGCTCGGCGGCCGAGCCGGTGTGCCCGGAGGGCAGTTCCAGCTCCACGGCCTCGGCCTGCGGCGCCGAGGCCTCGGCAGCGTCGGGCTCGGCGACCGGCTCCAGCCGGACCAGCGGGGTGCCGGTCTCGACCTGCCCGCCGGTGCTGACCAGCAGCTCGCGGACCCGGGCCGGGTACGGCGCCGGCAGCACCGTCTCCATCTTCATGCTCTCCAGTACCAGCACCGGGGCGCCGGCCGGCACCTCGTCGCCGACCGCCACCGGGACCGCCACCACCAGGGCCGGTGCCGGCGAGCGGAGCACGCCGCCCTCGTCCCGGCTGATCCGGTGCGTGACGCCGTTGACCTCGACCAGGTTGACCGGTCCGGAGGTGGCGGTGACCAGCCGGTAGCGCCGGTCGCCCACCACCAGCCGGCTGGCGTGGCTGTTGAGCCGCTCCAGCCGGGCATCCACCGTCCGGACCTCGCCGTTGTGCCCGACGCCGACCCGGTAGCGGTTGGGGCCCAGCTGCGCCACGGTGACCCGGTAGCTGGTGCCGCGCAGGGTCAGGTCGATCGCCCGGCTCGGCTGGTGCCGGGCCTGGGGCCGGCCGCCGTGCGCGGTGGCGAAGAAGTGCAGCCGCTCGGCCCGCTCCTCTCCCTCGTTGGCCTCGATCGCCGCGGCCACCAGCGCGATGCCGGCGTGCTGGTGGGAGACCAGGCCGCCCGCGGCCCGGGTCCGGTCAATCCAGCCGGTGTCGGCGGTGGCCGCGATCACCTCCGGCTCGTCCAGCAGGTCCAGCACGAAGCTCTTGTTGGTCGCGCCGCCCTCGATGATCACGGTGGTGTCGGCGACCGCGCGGCGCAGCCGGGCCAGCGCCTCGTCCCGGTCCCGGCCGGAGGCGATGATCTTGGCGATCATCGAGTCGAAGTCGGCGGGAATGACGTCGCCGCTGGAGAAGCCGGTGTCGACCCGCACGCCGGGCCCGTCCGGCAGGTCCAGCAGGGTGATCCGGCCGGGCGCCGGGGCGAAGTCGCGGTCCGGGTCCTCGGCGTTGAGCCGGGCCTCGACGGCATGGCCGAGCTCGGCCGGCGGCCGTCCGGTCAGCCGGCCACCGGCCGCCACCTCCAGCTGGATCTTGACCAGGTCCAGCCCGGTGGTCAGCTCGGTGATCGGGTGCTCCACCTGCAGCCGGGTGTTGACCTCCAGGAAGGCGAACATCCCGTCGCTGGGGCGGTAGAGGAACTCCACCGTGCCGGCGCCGCGGTAGTCCACCGCCAGGGCCAGCCGCTCGGCCGAGGCCTTGAGGTCGGCCACCTGCTGCGGCGCCAGCACCGCCGAGGAGGACTCCTCGATGATCTTCTGGTTGCGCCGCTGCACCGAGCAGTCGCGCACCCCGATCGCCCAGGCGGTGCCCTGGCCGTCGGCGACCACCTGCACCTCGACGTGCCGGGCGCCCGACAGCATGGTCTCCAGGAACATCACGCCGCTGCCGAAGGCCCGGTAGGCCTCGTCCCGGGTCTGGTTGAAGGCGGCGGTGAGCTCCTGCGCCGAGCGCACCACCCGGATGCCACGCCCGCCGCCGCCGGCGGTGGCCTTGAGCATCAGCGGGTAGCCGAGCGTCTCGGCCTTGGTCAGCGCCGAGCGCAGGTCCTCGACCGGCCCCTGGCTCCACGGCGCCACCGGCACGCCGACCTTCTCGGCCAGCAGTTTGGACCCGATCTTGTCGCCCAGCGCTCGCATCGCCGCGGCACTCGGCCCGATGAAGGTGACGCCGAGCCGCTCGCATAGCTCGGCGAACTCCGGGTGCTCGGCGACGAAGCCCCAGCCCACCCAGGCGGCGTCGGCGCCGGATTCGACCAGCGCCCGTTCGAGCACCGCGTAGTCCAGGTACGGCCGGGCCGCGGCCGGCCCGATCGAATAGCCCAGGTCGGCTTCCCGGACGAATTTGGCCGCGCTCTCGGCCTCGGTGTGGAAGGCCACCGTCTCGATCCGGTGGCCGGCGGCGTTGAGCTCGCGGACGGCGTGGATGAGGCGCATCGCGGCCTCACCACGGTTGACGATGGCAATGCGCCTGAACACCCGCTGTCCTCCTGTTAGTGGCCGACCTGCCAGTACGGACGACTCACCCTAACGGCTCGGCGCGCCGCCGCCGACCGCTCGAGCACAGCCGGCAATGCAGAGGAACTTTCCTCAGGTAGACTGGATCTTGTCAGCCGGCTCAGTTCTGCCTCCGGCTCTCCTCTGGTCCCACACCACGCGCCGCGGCCGATGGTCCGCGCCGGGCAGGACGACCCTCTAGCTCTGGAGTTCGTTTATGGCGGTCAACCGCCCCCGTTCGACCACGTCCGCATCCGCTTCCCGCTCCTCCCGCCCGTCCCCGGCGCCGTCCCGGCCCGCCGGCCCCGCTACCTCCGGCCCCGCTACCTCCGGCCCTGCTTCCGACGGCTCTGCTTCCGAGAGCTTCGCCGCGCTCGGCGTGCCGGCCGTACTGGTCGCGGCGCTGGCCGCCCAGGGCATCACCACCCCGTTCCCGATCCAGCGCGCCACGCTGCCCGACTCGCTCGCCGGCCGCGACGTGCTGGGCCGCGGACGGACCGGGTCGGGCAAGACCTACGCCTTCGCGCTCCCGGTGCTGGCCCGGCTGGCCGGCACTCCGCGGCCGCGGCAGCCCAAGAGCCCGCGCGCGCTGATCCTGGCGCCCACCCGGGAACTGGCCAGCCAGATCGAGGCATCCCTGGCGCCGCTGGCCAAGGCGCTGTCGCTGCGCACCCTGACCGTCTTCGGCGGCGTCGGGGCCAACCCCCAGATTGCCGGCCTGCGCTCGGGGGTCGACGTCCTGGTGGCCTGCCCCGGCCGGCTGGAGGACCTGATCTCGACCGGCCATGCCGACCTCAGCCGGGTGGAGATCACCGTGCTGGACGAGGCCGACCACATGGCCGACCTGGGCTTCCTGCCGTCGGTCCGGCGGTTGCTGGACCGGACGCCGGCCACCGGGCAGCGGATGCTGTTCTCGGCCACCCTGGACGCCGGCGTCGACGTGCTGGTCACCCGCTACCTGCACGACCCGGTGACCCACAGCGTCGACCCGGTCCAGTCGCCGGTGACCCAGATGTCGCACCACGTGCTGCACCTGGCGCCCGCCGAGCGGCTGCCGGTGCTGGTCGAGCTGACCGCCGCACCCGGCCGGACGCTGGTGTTCACCCGCACCAAGCACGGCGCCAAGAAGCTGACCCGGCAGCTGATCGCGGCCGGCGTCCCGGCGGTGGAGCTGCACGGCAACCTCAGCCAGAACGCCCGGACCCGCAACCTGGAGGCGTTCTCGGCCGGCAGCACCCGCACCCTGGTGGCCACCGACATCGCGGCCCGCGGCATCCACGTCGACGACGTGAACCTGGTGGTGCACGCCGACCCGCCGGTGGAGCACAAGGCCTACCTGCACCGCTCCGGCCGGACCGCCCGGGCGGGCGCCGGTGGCACCGTGATCACGCTGATGACCGACGACCAGGTCGCCGACGTCCGGGACCTGACCCGGAAGGCGGCGATCACCCCCACCGTGACCCGGCTGCGGTCCGGCGACCCGTTGCTGGCCGAGCTGGCTCCCGGCGAGCGGGCGTTCGTCGCACCGCCGGCTGGTTCTGCCAGCGCCGAGCCGGCCGGGCAGGCCCGCACCTCCGGACGCAATCCAGCCGGCCGCAACCCGGCCGGCCGTGGCAAGACGGCCGGTTCAGGATCCTCCCGGCGCCGCCAGGGTGGTGCGGCACGCGGCTCGGCCGGCCCGACGGCCACCGGCCACGGCACGACCGGCCATGGCAAGCGCGGTAACCCGGCTGGCTCTCCGGCGCCGACGTACACCACCGAGAGCCGGCCGGCCGGCGCCCCACGGACCTCCGGCGCGGCCGCATTCTCGGCCGGCGCCCGGCCGCGCGGCCGCCGGACCGGGTGGTAGCACCGCCCCGGATTCGGCAATATCGGCGCTTTCGGGTCCGCCCAGGCGGTATAGTGTTCTCAGCAGCCCACCTAGCGGCTGTCAGGCAGCGCAAAAACTGACGCGCCTGGTCTGTGATGCGGCTCCACGAGCGCCCCTAAGCAGGTATGAGCAATGGCCGATGCCGGCTGCCCATTGGGCCCGGCGGTCCGGCTGATGGTGAAAGGAATGCGGTATGGATACCGACGACTACGGTCCCTGGGACGACTGATCGACCAGGACATCGAGAGCGGGCTGCTTTTTCTCGAGCAGCCCGCTCTTGCCTTCCGGGGGGCTAGGCTGAGGTATGCCCATCGACATGGAAAGTCAGATTCTCACCGTTCTGAAGGGCATGAGCGCCTCTGCCAGGCCGGCCACGTTCGCCGACCTGGCCCGCCGGTTCGGAGTCAGCGCGGACCTGATTGCCCTGCACGCCAAGCAACTGGTGGCCCAAGGGCGAGCGGAGCCGTCCATGGTGAACGTCCGGGGCGTGCCCACCCTGCACGGCCTGATGCCCTCAGCCTGACCCTGCACCACCTGATGTAGCACCACCTGAACGCTGCTCCGGTCCTCAATGCCGGCAGCACCTTTCCGGTTGCCCGCCCACGTGGCGCCGGTCTCGAACGATCAACGGAGATTGTCCCTGTGAACACTGCTGAAAACCCATCTTCAGCGGCCCGGAACGAAACCGTCCCGCACGGTAGCGCGATGTTCTCGGGCGCTCCCACCAACGTGCCGGTCGGCGGCCAGAAGCCGGCGACCGAGCAGCTGAACCTGCGAATCCGGGCCGACCTGTACCGCCAGCTCGACCGGGTGTCGGTCATTCTCAGCGCTCGCCGCGGCGTGCCGACCAACCGGGTGACCGTCGTGGAAGAGGCACTGGCCGCCTACTTCGAGGCCAACCGCACCGCCTGAGGCTCGCACCGCCCCGAGGCTCGCTCAGCCGAGCTGGGAGTCGACGTAGCACCAGCGCCAGGCCTCGCCGGCCTCGACGCTGCGCATCACCGGATGGTCGGTGCTGGCGTAGTGCCGGTCGGCGTGCTTGCCGTCGGAGGAGTCGCAGCAGGCGACGTGCCCGCAGCTCAGGCACATCCGCAGGTGCACCCAGCTCAGCCCCTCGTCGACGCACTCCTGGCACCGGCCGGGGGTGTCCGGACGCGCGGTGCGTGGCGCCGCCTGCAGGTGCTCGCACTCCAGCCCGGACACCGGGTTGCGCAGCGGCTCGTCGCGGGGCAGCTCGTCCTCCCCCTCGTCGAACCGGTCGATCAGCGACTCCTCCAGGTCCAGCACCCGCATCACGGCCTGCAGCACCTCGTGGTCGAGGACGCCGGAGTCCCGCACCCGCAGCAGTTCCTCTCGCTCGGCCTGCAGCATCACCAGCCGCAGCCGGCGGTAGTGCTCGCTGGGGGTGAGCAGGTCGGCCTCGTCCGGGCCCAGCCGCTCCCAGGCGGCGTTCACCTGGTGCCCGACCCGCTGGCGCAGCCCGTCGGTGACCTCGGCCGGCGTCTCGTCGTCGATCTGCTCCTCGAGCGCGCGCAGCCCGGCGTTGGTCACCTGCTGCATCAGCCCGGCCTCCTGCAGCGCGTCCTCGGCCCGGCTGGGACCGCGCAGGTGCAGCCGGTGCACCAGCCACGGCAGCGTGGTGCCCTGCAGCAGCAGGGTGCCGCCGACCACCACCAGGGCGGCCAGCACCAGCACGTCCCGGTACGGGATGTCCTCGGGCAGCAGGAAGACCGCGGCCAGGGTGACCACGCCGCGCATGCCGGCCCAGGAGATCACCGCCGGGTAGCGCCACGGCGGGGCCGGGTCGGCCTCTCGGATCCGGCGGGACAGCCGGCGTGGCAGGTAGGTCGCCGGAAAGACCCAGAGCGGGCGCAGCAGCACCGCGGCGGCCAGGATCGCCAGGCACGAGCCGACCAGCTGGCCGTGGTTCAGCGGCGCCCGCCAGGCGTTGTCCACGATCATCCGCACCTGCAGCCCGATCAGCAGGAAGACCGAGTTCTCCAGCAGGAACTCGATCGTGCGCCAGTTGGTCCGCTCGGCGATCCGGGACGCCGCGCTCTGCCACACCGGTGCCCGGTGGCCCAGGATGAGCCCGGCCACCACCACCGCGATCACCCCGCTGGCGTGGATCTTCTCGGCGGGCAGGTAGGCCAGGAACGGCGCCAGGAACGAGACGGTGGTGTCGAGCACCGGGTCGGTGATCCGGCGGCGCACCGCGCCCAGCAGCACGGCCACCGCGATGCCGACCGCTACTCCGCCGCCGGCCGCCCGGACGAAGTCGCCGGCCGCGTGCAGCACGGTGACCGAGCCCGCCGAGGCGGCGATGGCGGTGCGCAGCGCCACCAGCGCGGTGGCGTCGTTGAAGAGCGACTCGCCTTCCAGGATGGTGACGATCCGGCGCGGCATGCCCACCCGGCGGGCGATCGCGGTCGCCGCCACCGCGTCCGGCGGGGCGACCACCGCACCGACCGCGACGGCCGCCGCCAGTGGCACCGGTAGCAGCAGCCAGGCGACCAGTGCCACGCCGAAGGTGGTGAACAGCACCAGCCCCACCGACAGCAGCCCGATCGAGCGCCGGTTGGCCTTGAAGTCCACCAGCGAGGTGCGGATGGCGGTGGTGTAGAGCAGCGGCGGCAGCAGCCCGAGCAGCACCAGGTCCGGCGTCAGCGCCACGTCCGGCACGAAGGGCAGGTACGACCCGGCGATGCCGGCCAGGGTGAGCACCAGCGGTTCGGAGACCTTGAACTGGCGGGCCGCCGCGGCCAGCAGGGTTGCCGCCGCCACCAGAACCACCAGGCCCACCGCGATGTCCACCCAGTCATCCTGCCAGTCCGCGGCGCGTCTTCTTTCCGTTCCGGCCCGGACGCCGGTGCGGCCGCCGGCCGCGGAAACCGCTCGGGCCCGATGCGTCCGGTTTCGCCGCCCGCGTTCCGGCGGGGCCGGCTGCCGTACGGTCCGGCAGAATGATCGGAAGAAGGGTCGAAGGAAGGACCGCGCCGACATGAGCGATTCCCGCGCGCTGCTGATCGTGGACGTGCAGCCGACCTTCTGCGAGGGCGGCGAGCTGGCGGTCGGCGGCGGCAACCTGGTCGCCGGCCGGATCGCCGACTACGTCCGGACGCATCGGGGCGACTATCGGCTGACGATCACCAGCCAGGACTGGCATCTCGACCCGGGCGCGCACTTCTCTTCCGAGCCCGATTTCGTCGACAGCTGGCCGCCGCACGGGCTGGTCGGCACCCCGAACGCCGAGCTGCACCCGGCCGTGTCGGCTGCCCTGGGCCCGCTGGGCGCGGACGTGACGATCAAGAAAGGTCTGCACCAGGCGGCCTATTCGGCCTTCGACGGCACCGCGCCGGACGGCCGGACGCTGGCCGAGGTGCTCGCCGGGGCTGATATCCGGGAACTGGACGTCTGCGGCATCGCCGAGTCGCACTGCGTGCGGGCCAGCGCGCTGGACGCGCTGTCGGCGGGACTGGCGGTGCGGCTGCTGACCGACCTGACGGTGCCGGTCACCGCGGAGTCCGGCGCGGCGGCGCGGGCCGAGATCAGCTCGGCGGGCGGCGTGCTGGCCGAGTCGGGCGCGGGCAGCCGGTAATGGAGACCTTCGAGCACCTGCGGCGGGCCAACACGGTGCTGCTGACCACCCGGCGCCGCGACGGCTCGGCCGTCGACACCCCGGTCAACCTGGTGGTGGATGAGCAGGGTGCCGGGTACTTCCGGACCTGGTCGACCTCGGGCAAGGCCCGGCGGTTGCGCAACTTCCCCGGCGTCCGGCTTGCGCCCTGCTCGTTCCTCGGCCGGCCGCAGGGCTCGGACCAGCCGGCGGTCACCAGCTTGCTGTCCGGAGCCGAGGCGGACCGGGCGGCGGCCCTGCTGGCGCGCCGGTATCCGCTCCTGCACGGCCGGCTGGTGCCCTGGATTCACCGGATCAAGCATCAGGAGACCGTGCACTACCGGGTGCTGCCGGCTGACGAGCCGACGCCGTGGCACGGCGCGGACGACCAGTCGGGCTAGCAACCGGATTTCGGACGGCTCTGAGAACGGCGAAGCCCGGAACGGCTGGGCCGTTCCGGGCGCTACCGCTACCGGGAGAGACGGGCAGGAAGGCGCGTCAAACCGAGATCGCCTGCCGGTTCTGGGCGTCGCTGGAGATCATGATCTTGCGCGGCTTGGCCTTCTCGGCAACCGGAATCGTCAGGCGCAGCACGCCGGCCTGGTAACTGGCCTGGATGTTGTCGGTGTCGAGGGCGTCGCCCAGGATGACCTGCCGGCTGAACACCCCGCGCGGGCGCTCGGCCGCGATCAGCTGGATGTCGTTCTCGGCCTTCAACCGGCGCTCGGCCCGGACGGTCAGCACGTTGCGCTCGACGTCGACGTCCACGGTGTCCGGGTCGACGGCGGGCAGGTCGAACTCGACGATGAAGCGGTCGCCCTCGCGCCAGGCGTCCATCGGCATGGCGGTCGGGCGGGCCATCGTGCCGAACATCTGCGAGGCCACCCGGTCGAGCTCACGGAACGGGTCGGTACGGATCAGCATGGTTGCCACCTCCACAGGAACGGTCTGTCATACTCGTTCAGCGTCATCAGCTAGTCCAGATAATCTCTGTCAACTGATGTAGATTTGTTGTACCACGCCTTCTAGAATCAAGCAAGTCTGAGGGGAGGGAAGTCATGGACATCCGGCAGCCGGACCCCGACCGTGGCCTGTACGGCATCACGGTGGCCGCCGAGCTGGTCGGCAGCGGGCCGCAGAACCTGCGCCAGTACGAGGCCCGCGGCCTGCTCACCCCGCAGCGCACCGCCGGCGGCACCCGCCGGTACAGCGAGAACGACCTGGTACGGCTGCGCGACATCGCCAGCCTGCTGGATGCCGGACTGAACCTCGCCGGGGTGGAGATGGTGCTCGCGCTGCGCACCGCCAATTCCGAGCTGCAGGCCGAGATCGACCGGCTCAACGGGCGGCCGGCCCTACCTGGACCAGCCAGGTCAGCGAAGCGCGCCGGCGCTCGCGGTTCCGTGCAGCCGCCGGGTGGCCCGGACTGAACCAGTATCTCAATTACTCTAGGTTTGCCAGGCACCGATCTTGAGAAAACTACCGAGAGTAAGAGTAATTAAGCATTTACACGGCACCTTGTCCGATTCGCCAGGTGTTCAGCGGCTGTAACGGTTACCTCACACAGAGTAATTACCTGTGTTAGGTTGACATGAGGTCCGTATGGCCTCATGGTAAGTGAGTCCTTGCAGAAAAGGACGAGCGAGCGTAGATCCGCCGGACGACCTGGTCGCCATGGTCCAGCGGGGAGCAAGGCGAAACCGGCGCTCTTTCACATACGCGTGAAGGAGCACGGGGTCAGCTCATGTCAAGTCGTCATCGCTCGACCCGACGCAGTCCGCGTCGGAATCGTCGTGTCGCAACCGTAGTCGCCGCAGGTGCTGGAATCACCCTGCTGGGCGGCATCACCGTTGCCCAAGCTTCGATACCCAGTTCCACCGGCGTCATCAGTGCTTGCTACGACGCCAAGTCCGGCGCAACCCGCATCATTGATTCGTCTGCCTCCTGCACGAAGAGCGAGAAGCCGATCTCGTGGAACCAGCAGGGCCCCAAGGGTGACACCGGCGCGACCGGCCCCAAGGGTGACACCGGCGCCACGGGCGCTACCGGTGCCACCGGTCCCAAGGGTGACACCGGCGCCACCGGCGCCGTAGGTCCCCAGGGCGCGACCGGACCGCAGGGCGCGACCGGTGCTCAAGGTCCTCAGGGCGCGACCGGACCGCAGGGCGCAACCGGCCCCAAGGGTGACACCGGCGCCGTAGGTCCCCAGGGTGCGACCGGACCGCAGGGCGCCACCGGTGCTCAAGGTCCTCAGGGCGCAACCGGACCGCAGGGCGCGACGGGCCCCAAGGGTGACACCGGGGCCACCGGCGCAACCGGTGCCCAGGGTGCAACCGGACCGCAGGGCGCAACCGGCCCCAAGGGTGACACCGGGGCCACTGGCGCAACCGGCGCTCAGGGCGCGACCGGGCCCAAGGGTGACACCGGGGCTACCGGCGCAACCGGCGCTCAGGGCCCGCAGGGTGAGGTAGGCCCGGCCGGCCCGATGGGTCCCCAGGGCCCGCAGGGCGAGAAGGGTGACACCGGCGCGACGGGTGCCACCGGCGCTCAGGGCCCGCAGGGCGAGACCGGCGCAACCGGTGCCCAGGGCGAGAAGGGCGACACCGGCGCAACCGGTGCCACCGGCGCCCAGGGCCCGCAAGGTGAGACCGGCGCGACTGGCGCCCAGGGCGAGAAGGGCGACACCGGAGCGACCGGTGCCACCGGCGCCCAGGGCCCACAGGGCGAGACCGGCGCAACCGGTGCCCAGGGCCCGCAGGGCGAGGTAGGCCCGGCCGGCCCGATGGGCCCGATGGGCCCGCAGGGCGAGAAGGGTGACACCGGAGCGACCGGCGCCACCGGCGCTCAAGGTCCGCAGGGTGAGACCGGCGCCACGGGCGCCCAGGGCGAGAAGGGTGACACCGGCGCCACCGGCGCCCAGGGCCCGCA
Source organism: Kineosporiaceae bacterium (assembly GCA_035474375.1). GTDB lineage: Bacteria > Actinomycetota > Actinomycetes > Actinomycetales > Kineosporiaceae > JANNPJ01. The sequence goes on from DATINJ010000083.1 coordinate 13,785, forward strand.
GGGCGAGACCGGCGCAACCGGCGCCCAGGGCGAGAAGGGTGACACCGGAGCCACGGGTGCCACCGGCGCCCAGGGCCCACAGGGCGAAACCGGCGCCACCGGCGCCCAGGGCCCACAGGGCGAAACCGGTGCCACCGGCGCCCAGGGCCCGCAGGGTGAAGTAGGCCCGGCCGGCCCGATGGGTCCCCAGGGCCCGCAGGGCGAGAAGGGTGACACCGGAGCCACGGGTGCCCAGGGCGAGAAGGGTGACACCGGCGCGACGGGTGCCACTGGTGCCCAGGGCCCGCAGGGTGAGACCGGCGCCACGGGTGCCCAGGGCGAGAAGGGCGACACCGGAGCTACCGGTGCCACCGGCGCCCAAGGCATCCAGGGCGAAACCGGGGCGACCGGTGCCCAGGGCCCGCAGGGCGAGGTCGGCCCGGCCGGTCCGCAGGGTGAAAAGGGCGACACCGGCGCCACGGGTGCCACCGGCGCCCAGGGCGAGAAGGGTGACACCGGTGCGACCGGTGCCACCGGCGCTCAAGGTCCGCAGGGCGAGGTCGGCCCGGCCGGTCCGATGGGCCCGCAGGGTCCCCAGGGCGAGAAGGGTGATACCGGCGCGACCGGCGCGACCGGTGCTACCGGCGCCACTGGCGCTCAGGGCCCGCAGGGTGAGACCGGTGCCACCGGTGCCCAGGGCCCGCAGGGTGAAACCGGGGCAATCGGTCCGCAGGGTCCGCAGGGTCTGCAGGGCGATGTCGGCCCGCAGGGTCCGCAGGGTCCGGCTGGCCCCCAGGGCGAGACGGGCGCGACCGGAGCCAAGGGCGACAAGGGTGACACCGGTGCGGTGGGTCCGCAGGGACAGACCGGCCCGCAGGGTGACGCCGGCCCGCAGGGTCCGGCAGGCCCCCAGGGCGAGACGGGCGCGACCGGAGCCAAGGGCGACAAGGGTGACACCGGCGCGACGGGGGCAGCCGGTCCGCAGGGTCCGGCCGGTCCGGCTGGTCCCGCAGGCCCGACCGGAGCCACCGGCGCGACGGGTGCCACCGGTCCGGCTGGTCCGGCTGGCACCGTGGCCAACACGACGATCGTGACCGGGACCAGCGCGTCCACTGGCGGCAACCCGGCCGTCGGAAGCACGGCTGGTACGTCAACAGCCTCGTGCCCGGCTGGTACGAAGCTGCTCGGCGGAGGGGCCAACGTCACGCAAGGAAACAATGTCAAGGCAGCGGTTTCGGTTTCCTACCCGTCCGGGGCTAGCACATGGACCGCCACAGCTGTCGTCGTGGCTACCGGTTCTGGATCTGCTTCCATCGCCGCCTACGCCGTCTGCGGTTCCTGACCCGGAAGGTAACTCGGTAAGTTCATAAGATGTGGGGCCCGTCAGGCAACTGACGGGCCCCGCGTCTGTGTAAGGCTCAGGACCGGTCGCTGGCAAAACGGGCGATCAAGCCGCAACCTTCATGTGACCCTGCTGCTCCCCGAACAGCCGCATCAACCGCGTTAAGATAGAGAAGTTATTTCCTTGTTAGTTATGCCGATCAACGCTTTATGCACCGACGATCATGGCACCGCCTCAATCAGAATGCTGGAGAAGGATCATGCGTAAAGGCTTGCTGAGCCGGTTCACGACGAAGGCCGCGCGCCGATACACAGCGCTCACGATGTGCGCCGCCGTCCTTACGCTGACCGCATGTGGAAGCGGAGACGGCACTGCCAAACCGGATCCGAAGAAGGCGGCGAACGCGCTGGCGGCCGGTCTCGACGCCCAGTCCAAGGGAAACCTCGACGAGGCGGTCACCCAGTACAACGAGGCGTTGAAGTACGACAAGAAGAACAAGTACGCGCTGTATGACCTGGCTCTGATCGATGCGGCGCGATCGAACTACGGCGAGGCCGAGAACAAGTACCGGGTGGTGCTTGCGATCGACCCGGCCTACGAGCCGGCCCTGTTCAATCTGGCCATCCTGGTGAAGGCCAAGGGCAACGACACCGAAGCCATCTCGCTGTACAAGCGGGCCATCGCGGCCGCCCCGAAGGATGCTGCCGCACACCTCAACCTCGGGCTGCTGCTGCGCGCTCACGGCCAGACCGCACAAGGAGATGCGGAGGTCAAGAAGGCCATTACCCTGAACCCGAAACTCAAGGATCCGGCCGCCACCGTGAGCACACCGCCCAAGTCTCCGGAGGTATCGCAGTCCGCCAGCCCGGACGCATCGCCCACACCGTCCTAGCCAGGTATCCGCTGCCTGGTCGCGTCAGCGCCAGGGCCGATCTGGAACACTGTGGGTGCGGAGATCCGACCATCCCCGGCTCTCCGGGCCTCTAGCTCAATGGCAGAGCTGCGGACTTTTAATCCGTAGGTTGTGGGTTCGAGTCCCACGGGGCCCACCGTTTACCGGAGTTGTGACGACACTCTGGTTGGCTAGTCATCGAAAAGTCATCGTTTATGTCAGACTCGTTCCATGATCACCGCACACCACCGCCCGTTGGCCGGCCGCCGTGGGTAGGCCGCCGACACCGGTCGGCAGCTACGGAACGATCACCATCATGCCGACTGCCGATGGGCAGTTCGAGGCCCGCTGCCGGTTTCGTGATCACGACGGAGTGACGCGGCTGGTGCAGCGCATCGGCAAGACGAAGACGGGTGCCCAGAACAACTTGAAGGCCGCGCTGCGCGAGCGTCAGGGCAAGGGCGGAGCGCAGATCAATAGTGAAAGCAGGCTGGCAGATCTCGGCAAAGTGTGGCTGGCCGAGGTAAAGGCCGATGAGAATATGGCGACCGGCACCAAGCAGCATTACCGCTACGTACTCAACTCCTACGTGGAGCCGGCCGTCGGCGCGCTGCGGATCCGGGAGGCCACCGTCGAGCACCTGGACCGGGCGCTGGTGACGATCCGCGAGCGGCACGGCCGCGCGTCGGCCAAGTCCACCCGGACGGTGCTGTCCGGGATGCTGGGCTACGCCGCACGCCGCGGCGCCATCAACACCAACCCGATCAAGTACACCAGCTCGATCCGCCGCGGGCGGAACAACGCCAACCGGCCACGGGCGCTCACTCCTGAAGAGACGCAGGAGGTGCTGACCTCGCTGCGCGGCATGAAGCGCGCAGTCGACCTCGACCTGCCCGACCTGGTAACCCTCATGCTCGGAACCGGCTGCCGGATCGGCGAGGCATGCGCCGTGCGGAAGGCGTTGAACGCCGAAGGCAAGCAGCTGCTCGACCTCGAGGCCGGCACCTGGGAAGTCAACGCGACGGTGATCCGGGTGCAGGGCGTCCGTCGCCTCGCTGAGCTGCAAGGCAAGGGCCGGCTGAATTGGGAGGAGCAGGAGGAGCTGGCCGTGCTGCTGAAGTACCCGCCCGGCCTGCACGTCCAGGAACGTCCCAAGACAGGCGCCGGGTGGCGACGGATCGCGTTGCCCCCGTCGGTGGTTGACGTGCTTCGCCGGCGCGAGACCGAGCTGCGGCTGCGCGGCCCGGTCGAGGTGATCTTCGGGTCGCCGAAGGCCCGCGCGCTGCGGGATCCGTCCAACACCCCTGGTGACCTTCGGGAAGTGCTGAACGCGATCGGCTGCGATACCTGCGGCGGCACCGCGCGGCTACCCGGTAAAGCTGGCCGAACCCGCCGCTGCCCGGACGCCGGCCCGTACGCCTGGGTCCACAGCCACACCTTCAGAAAGACGGTTGCTACCCGGCTGGAAGAAGCTGGCTGCACTCCGCGGCAGGTCGCCGATCAGCTGGGTCAGGCCAATCCCTCGATGACTTTGGAGGTGTACTTCGGCCGGGAGGTCGTCACCACCAGGGCTGCTCAAATACTCGATACGGCTAACGCAGCGTGAGGTGGGCCAGGCCGAGAGGCGCGGCGTAGCGAAGGCTCGGCTCTTCAGCGAACGTCTCCCGCACTTCCTTCCTGCTGCATGATCCATTGGCGGAGCTTGGACTTCCTGTAGACAACGCGGAAACCGTTCAAGGAAAAGGACGGCGGTCCTACCGGTGGTCTCTGGCAGCGCCAGCGGCGGAGCGTGCCAACAGGAACCCGAGTGATAGCCGAGACCTCTTCGGTCAGCAGCAACTCATCGGGCTCGTCATCGTCGAAGACCAGACCGGTCATTGAGGTCACGCACTTGAGTAGAGCCGGGGCCCCGAACGGCGAGGCTTGGTCATGGGCTACACCGCCCTCCATCCGAGGTAGTGGCGCCGACTAGCAGCAGGAGCGCATTGTCTCGTTCTGCGTCACCCGCCGACGCTGCTGAGAATAGGGCTCAAAGTAGTGTGTCGCCACGTCGGATCCCCGCTATTCGAGGTGATATCTCCTGCCATTGTTGGTAATTGGCTTCGGTGACCGAACCAGTCCAGACCTGGCAATCGGCTATGGAGCCATATCAGGATTCTGTTGTGGCCTATATCACACTGTCTAGCTGATTTAATGTACCTGGGCGTAAAGGTGGAAGTGCCTGCCCGAAGCTGACCATACTCAGCGGCCGGTAGGCCGTTAGGTGTATCCATGCAAATCTCAATGGCGCCGTAGTGGTGTGAGGAAACCCGTGTCCCGGCAGCCCGCCCGTGAGCGATGATTCCGGTCCTCGGCATGGTGAGCCGACGCGCCGGCGTGAGGAGCGATGGATGTCGAACCCAACGGGAAGCAGTCAGCCTCAGGGGTCAAAGCCGGAGTGGGTAACCTTCGGCGGTCCCGGCGTCGACGAGCTGATGGTGAACCCCGCCGTCATGGACGCAGCCGCTCAGCTTCTGGAGCGCATCTACGATCCTGTGCTCGTCGGCAATGCGCCCGGGCTGCCAACCAAGAAGGTGACCGGGACCTGTCGCGTGTGCACCGCTGAACGTCAGTTGACGTTTGAGCACCTCCCGCCGCAGTCGACTGGCAACAAGCAGCGGGCGCGCGGAGGCAACTCCTGGCAAATCCTGATGCAGGGAGCCAACATCGGCATCCCACCGCGCGGCTGGTTTTCACTGCAACGGGGAGTCGGGGCGCATGTCCTCTGCGGCGACTGCAACAGCTTCTGCGGGCGCAAGTACGTTCCCTCCTACACCGAAGCCGACCAGCTCATCGAGCAGGCGATCACCTCCCATGCTCGGCCGACGCCCACCGGGCCGGGTTACCCGGGAGGGATCAATCTTGATTTCCAAGGATTCCTCCTCGGTGACATCGGCCGCCAGGCAATCGCCATGCTCCTTGCAGCGTCTGGTGGAGGCTCACTCGCCCGCCTGCACCCTGAGCTGCCCGACGCCGTGCTCAACGGCGGCTCGGATTTGGGCGGCTTGCGCCTGGGGCTGTCACTCGCCTTCGGTGACCAAATACGGCTCTCCCCACCGATGGTGATGGGCGGCAAGCACGGCGTCACCGTCTTCGCTGAAGTGGCAGCAGCCCCCTTCCGGTGGGCTCTAACCTGGGCCGGCGACGGGCTGGTACCGCTGCCCGGGACTGTGGATGTCACGCACTGGCTGGATATCGCACCGGGCGATGCCACTGCGTCGGAACCGCTGGAGCTCAGCGTCGGTGCGATCGTGTCAGCCGCGCCCGGTGACATGCGGGACCTAGCGACGATACAAAAGCAGATCAGGTCGCAGTAGCCGTGATCTACAGTTATCCCACGCTATACGCGCATAAACTGTCCAGTGTCGACCCGTAGTGATGGTCTGTAATTCCCTCAGAAGTGGCGTCGGAGGCCTCCAGCATGCCCGAAGTAGACGAACCGGATTTCTACTCGATCGCCGACGAGGACGCCTCCGAAACCGAGTACGCCCAAGGCCGGCTGCCCGGCAAGGTATATGCATCACGTGGTTTCACGGAGACACGCTCGACATCTTCTGACGTGGGTCAACCTGCCCGATTCATCTACAAGGTCGTCGACACTGACGGCGAGACTCGTGTCGATGAAGTGGGCGAAGAGTGGCACCTGTTCGCCACGCCGGAAGGGCGCTACCACTTCAAACTCAAGCTGGTCCGCTTCCAGGGCCGAGTTAAGGAAATGTGGATTCAGCGCGTGCCCGAACCAGGGCGAGGAGGCAACGTCAAGAACCTTCTGCACCTCAAGGAGCCGGAGGCAAAAAGCTTGATCGACATGCTCAAGGCCCTCGATCAGGTACCGCTCGAGGGCGTCAGCAGCGTACGTGTGGATGACGCAATCATCCAGGAGGTCTTTCGGGAGCCGGGTGCTCTGTCATCGGCATACGAGCGCGATCCGAACACCTTCCGCGAGCTGATCCGCAATGACAAGACCGCGAAGGACGTCATCGCGGTGACGCACCGACGGCACCAGGTCGAGATCTTCCGCGAACTTCTTACGGATCCCGCGGCCTTCGCGCGCGCCAAGCAGCGGCTCATGGCCAAGGGCCCGGAGGACGTTTGGCAGCGATTTTTCGAGCAGAACCCATGGATACTCGGCATGGGTCTCGGAGGTCAGCTCCTAACTTCCTGGAGCAAGGACAAGCTGGAGCAGATCACCACTGGTCGATCGATCAGCCACGTTGGCAAGCGAGTGGATGCACTCCTCGAAACCAGCGGCATCATCAAGTCACTCGTCTTCGCGGAGATCAAGCGGCACGATGTCCCACTGCTCCATACCGAGTACCGAGATGGATGCTGGTCCCCGTCAGAGCATCTGACAGGCGGAGCGGCGCAGGCCCACGGCACCGTTCACCTGGCGATCGCTGACATTGCAGCAGACCGCATCGCTAAGCTCAACGAGAAAGGTTTTGAGGTTGGGGAGTTCGCCTACGTCTTCCGTCCCAAGTCTTACCTGATCGTCGGCCAGCTGAGCGAGTTCATTGACGCCGACACCGGCGGTCACCACGTTGAGAAGATTCGATCATTTGAGCTTTATCGAAGCCATCTGCAAAACCCGGAAATTCTCACCTATGACGAACTCCTGGCACGCGCCGAATGGCTTGTGAGCACCGACCAGTGACTGAATCGTCCGTGACCGGGCAAGCGCAAAGCGTGCCATTGCTCGAGGGCTTGGAGACGATCGCCGTTCCTGGCGATTCTCGTGCCAGGATTGGGTGAGCGAACGTCAAAGGCGCGCGCTTTCACTGAGGAGGTAATAGACGTGAGCGACCGGTCGTTCGATTTCGACGACGACATCGAGTCAAGCGAGTTCGACGACGACATCTTCGACGAAGACGAGTCAAGCGAGCTCGACATCGACGAGACCCATCTGGAAGACCGCGCCGGCAGCATTCACCAGCAAATCATCGGCGACGAGCTCATCCTGACGCGGGTGCCACGGACCCGTACCCGAACAGCGTTCGAGGTGTTGCGCTTCGACCGGACGCAGCAGCTCTTGCGCATCTTTCCGAAAGCCACCGAGCACGGGATGCTGATACCGCAATTCGATCGGATCACCGAACTGCAGATCGAGAGCCCCGGCTGGAATGCCATCAACCATTCCGCAGAGCACGGCCAGTACGGCCTCCTCTACGCACGGGGGCTACCCAAGGGGTTCAGCGCGATCTACGAGTTCGGTCTCGGAATCAACCGGGACTATCGCGATCTTGTCGAGGGGATCCAAGAGCGCACCGAGTGTTCCATCGTGCGCTTCGTGGTGCAGGGACCGGAAGGCCTGGACCCGACAGGCACCGTCTTCCACGTCTCTCTGGACCGCTTCGCGGACTACCGGACGGCTGTTGACCGCAGCCGGGCCCGCGCGGGCGCACCGCCGTTCGTCGAGTAATCGACGCCGACGCCCACAACGCGATCGCCGACCTGTTTGACTTAGATCCGGTGCAGCCGAAGTACACCAAGAACCCTGTTATCCGTGCCATCACCGAAGAAGTCGCTACCGGTCATGTGATCGATGCCGGTGAACGAGCCCGGCTCGCCGACGAGGTGACGCTCGCGGCCCGCGCGATCGGCCGGGAAGCGCCCGAGCGGCTGGTGAGGCTTCGCGAGGACATCGAGTCGGTGTCCCTCGATGCATTGATCGACCTCTTCGAGAAGGACCTTGAGGGACGGCATGCACGGGACGAAGATCACTGGCAGACGTTTTTTAACAACAACCGCTTCGCACTGCAGCTGATTTTTTCCACTCCGATCGTGGTCGAAAGGCAGCACGCGACTGTGCAGGCCGGCGACATCGACGGACGAGGAACCAGGATCACTGACTTCCTTTGCGCCAATGCCGTCACCCGAACGATTGTCATCGTCGAGATCAAGACTCCGGGCGCGAGACTCATGAGTGCGAGCCCGTACCGCGGCAAGGGCACAGACGCCGCGGTCTACTCGCCGCACGCGGAGCTTATCGGCCCCATCGCGCAGCTACAGTCGCAGATGGCGTCCGTACCGCGCAGCCTCGCGCCTCGGCTGACCCCAGACCACGGTCTGGACCCGTGGAACGATCCGCGCGGTGCTGTAGTCACCGGCCGGATCTCCGATCTTAACGACGAGCAGCGCGACTCGTTCTTGCGCTACCGAGCCGGCCTTTCGGCGATTGCCGTGCTCGGTTATGACGAGGTCCTCGCGCGGCTGAAGGCGCTGAGAGTCATGCTCGCCTCGCCGCCACAATTCGACGGCGAGCGTATCGACCGCTGATCGTCTGCAGGTGACCACCGATCTGACACATCCGATTGCCTAGCTGATCCGGTCGTTAGATCAAGTCCAGAACGACTCACTGCGTGGAACGGCGTTGGTCCCCCGGGGTGGTTCAGAACGACGGCTCGTGCGTAACCGTCAACGTGGTGGGTGATCCGGTGGCGGGCTAGTCGTAAAGCCTTTCCCGACCCGGAGGCTTACACCCTCACGGGCCCCGTAGCCGGCCGGTCGACGTAGAACTCCAGAACTATCCGAACCTCGTTCAGGAGCGCCTCGCTGAATGATTGTCGTCCTGAATCCGGCTAGCGGGCCAGCCGTAGACCTGGCGGCAAGGCGTCCGAGCGGCGGCGACCACCACGACGGCCGGCAAGGCGAACCCCTCGCCTGCCGTCGTGGTGTCGATTGCTGAAGCGGTCAGTGCCACCAGGGTGTGCGGCAGGCCGCGCAGAGTGGCCGTGGGTGTCGCAGCACCTCGGTTCCTAGCAGGGCGGGCGGAGTGCGCCCGTCGCGCCAGAACCCGTAGAACAGCAGGATCAGCTCCTGCTGCGAGTGGACGCCCAGCTTCCGGTACACCGAGCCGAGCTGGTTGCGGATGGTGCCCGGCGACAGGTACAGCTGCCGCGCGATCAGAGGCACCCGAAAACCGGACAGCAGCAGCCGCACCACCCGCGCCTCACCGGCGGACAGCACGCACTCCTCGGAGTGCATTTCGTCGGGCTGCACCGGGCTAGGAGTCCGCCAGACCCTGACTGAGGTGGCGGGGTGGTCGCCAGCCGCCCTCGATGTCGGCCGTGTGGGCCAAGTACGCCGCGAGGTTGCGAATGCTGTCCGGGTGGACGGTACAGCGGAACGGCTCGCCGCTGCCCTCCCCGGCGGGCTCGAACTCGATAGCGAGCCGGGTCTGATCCGGTGCGTGCCCGGGCTGGCCGAACCGGAACGGGCGCATCAGGTAGGCGGAGAAGTAGCCCGGCCTTCCGGCGTCGTCCAGCGCACCGAAGAACCCGTCATAGGACCGGCACTCGGTGCGGTGGTGATTCGGGGACGGGTACCCGCCGTTGAACTGCGGGTGGCTGGCCCGGTCCACGGACCAGTCCGCGCCGTAGTCGTACTGGAAGCTGTCTCCGCTGTCGTCGTCGGGGACGGGCCGCCAGGGCTGCTCGGCTGTGGGCACCCACTCCGGGGCGCGGCTGGGGTCCGACTGGGCCGAGCGGTCTTTGGCGTTAGATTCGTTCATTGGGTCGTTGCCTATCTCGTGTAGGTAGCGATCAAGGCCCTGGTCGGTGCTCGCAACACCGGCCGGGGCCGCCTATAGGGGGACTGCTTTGGGACTCGTGGCTCGACAGGGCCGCTCCGCTCCTTCCGCCGCATCGTCAACATGGCGAGAAGCTAAAGCCCTGCGGCAGGCTTTCAGGCCGGAGCACTAGCTTCCGGACGGTCTGTTAGCCCGCGTAGCGTCGAAGGGTGGAGTGGCGTCAGTGGGCCAGGGGCCGCGCGGGCTGGGCCAGTTCGGGGTTCGGTACGGTCACTCATTGGGTCGCTCCTGTTACGGCAGGGTCGATCAAGGCCCGGTCGAGTGTTGGAGCACTTGGCCGGGCCGCCTGGTTTTGGCGGTGCCGCGGATACGGCAAGCCTCCACGTTATGAGCGCGGTTCGAATCGGCTCCGAGCGGCCAGCGGATCTGTGGATAACTAATTGCCTAGGCCCAACTTGTGGATAGCTGCGGGTCCGCGGGGGTTAGGTGCACTCTCATTGAAAGGTGCGCTCGTGCATGAGGGCGAAGCCGGTGGCGCGGCCGGGAGCGCGGGCGCTGGCGGGCGTCCGGACTTGACCGCTCCCTAGCCACCGGCCCCGCTTTCGCTATCGAACCGGCTGCTGCGCCTGCCAGGATGAGCGAATGATTATCATCCGGATAGGTACCGATGACACCTTCTGAGCCGGCCACCCTCGACTTGGTGGCGAGCCTGCTACACGCCTACTTGGATACTCATGACCTGCCGCCCCAGGTGGAGTACTGCTGCCTCGACGCGGCCGCGGAGCTGCAGCGTGCCGGCGCGACCGCCGTTCGGCTGCCTCCCGGTAGGGGTTCGGTCCGGCTCGCCGACGTCACCGACGCTATCCACCGCCTGCCAGCTCCCGTATTCGAAACCGACGCGGTGCTCAACGCGGTTGCCCAACTGACCGCGGCCACTAGCGCTTGGGCGTCCCATGAGCACTAGCATCCGCGACCTGCTCGGCGAAGCCGGCAGGCTGCAATCGCAGCATCGGAGGACGCGTGCCAACCCGGCAGCCGCCGGCGATGCCCGCCTCGTCATCGGTGCCGCAGGCACGGTGCTCAGCAAGCTAGAGGTGTGGCGCCCGGACTGGACCCACAAGGACGAGCGCCGCCAGCTCACCGACCAGCTGCGAGAGGCCTGCGCGGCCGTGCACGCCGGCAATCACCCACCAAGAAGCAGCCGCTCGCACCTCCTCATGGCCGCTGCGGCCGACGCGGCCGGCGTCCTCTGCGGACCCGCCGTTACCGCCGCCGACCGATGGGACATCACCGTCGTCGTGGCCGACCTCGTGCGACGAAGCACCACTACGTACCAAGTGTATGGCCCAGCGATTCCAGATCCTGCGATTGCTGCTGCACGCACCGCGGCCATCAACGTCGCCCGAGCCGGCCTCCGCCTACCATCTCAACAACTCCGCCGCAGCTTGGTGGACCTGCCGATACCGAGCCCACCGCGCCTAGTTGACCACCCATTGGAGCGAGCAGTCGCAGCAGCCGCAGAGATCGACTACCTGCTCGCTCGCACCGTCACCGACGACACCCGAGAATTCGCCAGCCTGTACGAGCTGCGCGCCATCGCGCGCGCATTTGAGCACACGGCCCAACGCGCCGCAGCAGCGGTCGGCGTACCCTCCAACAGCGGCGCCGCCTGGGGCAACGTACGTGTACTCGCCCGCCTCCTACATGACGGGCAGCGACCAGCCATTGACGCACCCGAAACCCTCGTCCGCAGCGCGGCCCAACTGCACCATGCGCTCGACCAGCATCCCGAAGCCGAGCCAGCTGCCAGCGATCGATTGCTATATGCCGAACTCCTGTGGCATGTCGCCAACAGTGCCGACAGCCTCACCTTCCACGTCCCCCGCATGGCCGGACGCGTGTACGCCCGCGCCGACCAATACCCAGTCCCAGAGGCCCGCGTCGAACAGCACCTCCACCGGCAATCCTTCATCGCAGACATCACTGACCTGGCAATCCTGAAGTACACGCTGCGAACGGCCGAACGCTCCACAGCCACTCTCGCCGACCTCCTCACCGACCCGACCGGAATGGATCCGCGTACCGCGCCGTACCCGCTCACTGATGCACTTCCACCGCCACCGCTCGCCGCCATGACTCCCTCAACGCCTGCGCCAGCACCGACGCCCTAGTTCGGCCCGAACAACGAGGCGCGCTACTTGTTGCGCTGAGTGAGATCCGCTCTGCCGGGCGGTCCGCGAGGCTCACTGAACGCCGTGCAAGACAAACCGGCGCGGCCAGCCACCGGCAAACAGCTGGCTGAGGATCTTGAGCACCCCACATGTCACCCACATCAGGCGGAACGGGCGTCTGCAAACAACTAGAATCGCTTTGTGCTGCCTAGAGTCCCCAGATTCGGGGAGTCTTTTGCTGGACTCGATCGTGCTATCGACGCGAAGCGGCGGGCAATCACATAAACAGGCGGTATGGATAGACGGCGTCGGGAAGATCCGAGGCGTGCCCAATCACCCTCGCGAGGGTCTGGGAGTACCGGATGGTGACCGGCAGCGGGTCGTACAGCGCGTCGTTGTTCCAGTCCATCTTGCTCAGGGCGAGCACGTCCGCCGCAGTTCGCTCGAGTGGGCCAGATCCTGCGTCCCGACTGATCAGGAGCGGGCTGGGGATGCTCTTGCCGCCCTGGTAGAAGTTGGCGCTGCCGGAGCCGAGACCCGGCGCCATGCCGTTGACGTAGAGCAGCGCATCCCGGCCCGACAAGAACTGCATCGTTCCGCGGCGTACCGGCCAGTTGTCGGGCTGGCTCCGACCCGCGCCAGGTTTGGGAGCTACCAGCTGCACACCCCGCCACGGCGTGCTGCTCTGAACGCGGACGCACTCGATCTCCCTGCACGCTGCCCACGCATCGGTGACAGCGTCGGCTTCCTCGTCGCGGAAGTTCGTCGTCTTGTGGACGACCACTCGCTGCGGCAGGTGGCCGGCATGGCGGTCCTGGTAGAGCCGGACGCTCCGCGACATGACAGCGCGCATCTGATCACGGCTGAGGTGCGGGTTGTCGAGGTCAATGCCTCCGCCAATGTCGTACGCGACGAAGTCCATCCCGCCACCATCCGCGTCGAAGACCTGCGAGCAGCATGTGACGAAGCCGTCCTTGGTGCCGCCGCGGATGGCATAAGACAGCCCGACGTACGCGACGTCGGCGTCGCTCTCGCGATGCAGGCGCCACGGGGTGCCGCCGGCCTTTGCGTACAGCGCGATCGACAGACGCCAGGCCAGGCTGCATTTGTATCGGAACTCCAGGGCGCTGTCTTCCCACAGAACTTGCGTGGGCACCCCGATCGGCGCGCAGCTGGCCTTGAGCTGATCGTGAAGGTCGAGACTCCCATCGGGCGAGGTACTGAACGCATGCCAGCTCCGAGGGAGTAGCACCACGACGACATCCCACGTCGAGCGCACCGCCGAAAGCTGACGCACGGCTGCGGTGACGGCGTTCGAGGCCGCTTGGTGGCGATCAGTGGAGACGCCGATCTCGTCGAGCAGTACGACGGCCTGGTCGCCGGCCGGAACGAGGTCCACCCCGAATACCTGCTGGAAGCCCGGGAAGGTCGGGACGTACTTTCGCCTGTCGCTCGGCTGGTGTTCGTTCCGCAGGTCGCCGAGAAAGCTCTTGAGCCGTGGCACGAGGGGCTTCATAGTGACCATGGCGATACGAAGTGCGCCGTTCCCGAACGTGCTTCGGCTGTAGGGGCCGTGGTTCAGGAGGCCACGCAGTGGATGCGGTCCGGCGTCAGTACCGAACCGAAGGAATGGCTCGTCCAGGACGCGGTGCGGGGGCAGCTTGCTCAGCGCGTGGGAGGGCATCGACGTCATCGGGCCACCCGGCTGTAGGCCGTCGTGCTCGACAGGATGAACTCCTGACTGACGATCGCGTCGCTCTCCGGGCCGGGAGGAAGCACGGCGATCTTGGTTTCTGCGTCGGGCGCGAGGATCGAGGCCCACGCGGCGATGATCTCGGCCCACTTCTCGTTGCGCCGGTTTACCCAACGCTCCTTGCGCCAGGCAGACGCCGGATCACCGGTTGCGCGCGCGGCACCGTTGGTGCGGTCGGCGGGCGAGACCCAGGTGTGAGGCACGAAGAGCAGCCAGAGCTGGTCGAGCCGCCATTCGACATTGAGGCGGACGCCTTCGGCAAAGGATCGCCGCTGGCCGTCCGGCCCCCGACCGAGGTTGGTGGGGCAGAGTCCAGTGAGCGGGTCCCCGTACGCGCGGACCAGCGCCTGCCGTGCATTCGCCTGCGCCGGGCTGTCTGGCCGATCCGTACTCGTGGGTGTGACGACCAGCTGGTGCCCGCGGTCGCGGATCAGGGCTCTCACAGGCAGGCGGCGTGCCAAGCCGCGCGCTAGGGCTTCGGATGTCACGGCCCGCTCCAGCGTCGGTGCGTCGTCTCGGTGACAATCGATCCTGACCTCAGACGGCGGACCCGTCAGGGGAAGCGCGGAGGCGAGCTGCGTCGCACCGCCAAGGGCGAGAACGCGATCACCCGACGTCGCCAGAGCTCCTCGCCAACGCGCGGCGCGGAGTCCATCCCGAACCGCATCGAGCGCCGTGCGCGTTTGCAGCGTGGCCTGCAGGGCGCGGGTCGGCGAACTCAGGATCGGCAGCGCATTCATACGCAAGATCGGAAAGTCGCCTGCGTCGATGGCTGGCAGCGCGGCGTCCACAACCCGGGGGGTCGTACGGAGCTGATCAACGTGTGTGCGCAGCGCTGGCTTCAGGGTCGCGACCCGGCCGAGACTCGCGAATGTCTCATCGAAGTTCTCGATGGTGACGAAGCGGGCTGTCACGCCGGCGGCGTGAGCCCGCTCCATCAACTCGGCGACCGCTGGCAGTGCACTGCTCGGGTCTCGCGTCATCCACCACAGCCCGCCAGGAAGCGCGTCAACAGTTGTGGCGGCGTCGTTCAGCATCCTCAGCACGCTGGCGTCCCGGCCGCTGTACCCGATCACGGCCAGGCCGAACCGGCGGCTGGCGTCGAGGAATGCCTGCCGCAACTTTGCGTCCTGTGCCTGAAGCTCGCTGTCGAGGTTCTTCAGCTCGCGCTCGCGAAAATCGCCGTGCAGCTTGACCAGCAGCGGGAAGTCGTCGTCACTCAGTGCGAGACCGGCCCGGGCAGAATCTCCGAGCGCTGCGATCCCGAGGCGAGGACGGGACAAGGTGCTCAGCGCGGCTCGCGCACTTTCAGCCGCCTGCTCGATGAGGTCGTCGAAGTTCGTCGTTAACCCGAGGTCGATGAGCCCCTCGGCGATCAGCGCGCCTAGCACGCGTTGCCCGTACGACGGCGAGCGATCTTTGAAGAGGCCACGTAGGTATTGCCGCCGTGGTCCATCGTCGGGTAGAGCGAGGGAGAAGGCGGTGCTGTAGTCACTGGGATCGCCAGCGGGCGGCATGCCATTCATGGCGTCGTAGTAGGCGAGGATCGACCGCCGCGTGGTCTCGTCGCCAAGGTTCAGGTCCTGGTGAACGAGGTGATGCGCGTCCGCGTACAGCCGCGACAGGAGGTCAAGGACGATCTGGCCCGCAGTCGGGACTTGAGCCGAAGCACTTGCGCCGGCGCCGAACAGCCACGCGATCCGCCGACCCTCCACGGCCCACTGCCGAGAGAAGGTGCCGAAGTCGACGACCGCAACGCTCATGCCGTGAGCCCTTCTGCTCCTCGGGACCGATTGCTGCTTGACATCAGACTGTTATATAGCAAATATGACAGACATGACAACAGCGACCGAGGTCCCGGCGACGCTCCGCGCGATCAGGGTGAACCTTGATCTGACCCAAGCTGAGCTGGCGGAGCGTCTCGGCGTGTCGTTTGCGACCGTGAATCGTTGGGAGGGCGGGGGCAACAAGCCCCAGAAGGGGCCGCTGGAGCGGATTCTGGCGTTGGCCGAGGAGGCCGGCGTCGATCTCGATGGTATGGGGCCCAGCGCTGCTCCGGCTCCGACGCGCCGGCGTGGCCGCGCACCCGCGGTGCCCAGCACGAAATCCATGGAACAGATGCTCTGGGACGCGGCCTGCTCGATCCGCGGCGAGAAGGATGCGCCTAAGTTCAAGGACTACCTGCTCCCGCTGTTGTTCCTGAAGCGCCTGTCGGACGTCTTCGATGACGAGATCGCCCGCTTGGCAGAGGAATTTGGCGATCAGGACGTGGCGCTGGAGATCGCCGAGTCCGACCACAGGCTCCTGCGCTTCTACCTCCCGCCTGAAGCCCGCTGGGGCGTGATCAGCGGTCGAACCTCGTTTGAGTGGCCGGTCGATGAGCGCGGCCGCTCGACTGCGCCACGAGACATCGGTGAGCACTTGACCAAGGCCGTTCGAGCCGTCGTGCGCTACAACCCTGACCTGTCCGGCGTCATCGACGTCGTGGACTTCGCCGCCGAGCGCAACGGCGAACGCGACATCAATCCCGCCAAGCTTCGCGGCGTCGTCGAGACCTTCTCCGACCCTCGCTACCGGCTCGGCCTGGCTGACGTCCAGCCGGACTTCCTCGGACGCGCTTACGAGTACCTGCTGCGCAAGTTTGCCGAGGGTTCAGGCCAGAGTGCGGGCGAGTTCTTCACGCCGACGGAGGTCGGTTTCTTGATGGCCAACATCCTCCGTCCGAAGCCGGGGGAGACGTGCCACGACTATGCGTGTGGCTCCGGCGGACTGTTGATCAAATTGCAGCTGGTCGCCCGGGAACTCGACCCGACGAGCAAAGTGCCGCTCAAGATGTACGGCCAAGAGCTCCAGGCCGAGAGCTACGCCGTAGCGCGCATGAACATGATCATCCACGACATGGACGTCGACCTACAGCGGGGCGACACGATCATCAACCCGAAATTCCGGGACGCGGCTGGATCACTGATGCGCTTCGACGTGGTCGTTGCCAATCCCATGTGGAATCAGCCCTTCGACCCCAATCTGTTCGCTGATGATCCGTTCGATCGCTTTGCCAAGCTCGGTGGGATTACATCAGGCAAGGGCGACTGGGCCTGGCTCCAGCACACGCTCGCGACGATGAATGACGGTGGACGCGCCGCCGTCGTCCTTGATACCGGCGCCTTGACCCGTGGTTCGGGTTCAAAGAATGAGGACAAGGAACGCAACATCCGGCAGTGGTTCGTCGACCATGACCTCATCGAGGGCGTGATTCAACTGCCCGAGAACCTCTTCTACAACACCACGGCTGCCGGCGTGATCGTGGTAATCAGCAAGCGAAAGCCGGCCTCTCGAAAGAACAAGATCCTGTTGCTTAACGCCAGCAAGCGCTTCACAAAGGGCAAGCCGAAGAATCACCTCGCACAGGGTGACATTAAGCAGTTGGCGGCGCTCTATACTGCTGCCGAACCCGTCGAAAACGAGGTGGCCGTCGTCGGCCTCGACGAGATCAGGGCAGCCGACTACAACCTGAGCCCGGCGCGCTGGGTCAGCCAAGCCAGTGTCGAGGACCACCGAGAGATCAAAGAGATTGTCGCGGACCTACTTCGACTCGATGAGCGGGCTAAAGAGATCGATCTCGCGCTCGCGGCATTACTGGAGAAGCTATGAGTCAGGCCTGGACCTGGCGGCCTCTCAGCGAGCTGTTCGAGATCGGTGCCGGAAAGACGATGTCGGCGGCAGCTCGAAGCGGCGCGAACAAAGTGCCGTTCCTTCGCACCTCAAATGTCTTGTGGAACCGGCTGGACCTCTCCGTGGTGGATGAGATGGCGATAGCGCCGCACGAGTTGCCCGACAAGCTGGTCGAGTCAGGTGATCTGCTCGTATGTGAGGGCGGAGAGATCGGACGTGCAGCTATCTGGGATGGCTCGATCGCCCCGATGGCCTTCCAGAATCACCTGCACCGGCTCCGGTCGAAGCGGGGTGACATCGACCCGCGGTTCTATGTCTACTTCCTGCAGTCCGCCTTCACGCAGCTCGGAATCTTCGATGGCGCAGGGAACAAGACGACCATCCCGAACTTGTCTTCTAGCCGTCTCATGGCGCTTGAGGTTCCACATCCGCCGCTCAAGGAGCAGCAAGCAATTGCTGAGGTGCTGAGCACGTTGCACGACGCGATATCGCTTCAACGGGAAACGATTTCGACCTCTGAAGAGCTCAAACGCGCTACGACAAGTGGGCTTTTCAGGCGCGGGGTCAAGGGGGAGCTGCCCCAAGGCAGCGAAATCGGACCGATCCCTGAGACATGGCAGGTTGTGACGCTCGGCTCTCTGGGCAAGATCGGGAACGGCTCAACACCGAAGCGCTCGAACGCCGGGTACTGGAGCGGCGGTACATTCCCTTGGCTCAACAGTGCAAAGGTCTACGACCGCGACATCAAGGCGGGCGAGCAGTTCGTTACCCGTACCGCGCTCGCGGAGTGTCACCTCCCGACCGTTGAGCCGGGTGCAGTCCTGATGGCAATCACGGGTCAGGGCAAGACCCTCGGAAACGTCGCTGTTCTGCGGACGCCAGCGACGATCAGTCAACACCTCGCATATATCCAGGCTGACCCGGACCGCATCGATCCCGACTTTCTCCGCGGGTATCTCGAAACTCAGTACGAGGCTCTGCGTCAGGTCGCTTCAGGAGGAGGCAGCACCAAGGGTGCGCTTACCTGCGCCTTTCTCAAGACGCTGCCAGTCCCGCTACCAGAGCTCACCGAGCAGCGCAACATCGTCGCAGTGCTTCGCTCGCTCGATCAGAAGATCGCTCTCCACCGCGACAAGCTCGCGCTTGTAGAAGAGCTCTATCACGCGCTGCTGTTAAAGATCATGACCGGCGCGATCTTGGCCGACGACCTGGTTCTCCCACCTCGAGATACCGCAGGAAGTGCTGCATGACCACGCTCAAGATCAACGAGGGCTACACCGTCCAGTTCCCGATGGTGAAGCATGCACATGAGGTCGGCTGGACCGTCATGCCCCCGGAAGAGGCGGAGGCCAAGCGCTTCAGTCGCGCCAACATGCTGTTCCGGGACGTTCTGGAATCGAAGCTGCTGGAGTTCAACGCGTGGCTCAGTGAAGACCAGGCACGCGCGGTCGTCGACACTATCGAGGCACTTCCATCCACGATTGAGGGCAACCGCGAGGTTCTGGCGTGGATGCGCGGTGAGCGCCAGTGGTACGACGAGGACGAGGAGCGCCACCGCCCCATCCAAGTCATCGACTTCGACAACCCGGCCGGCAATGACCTGGTCGTGACGTGGGAGTGGAAGATCGAGCCGTTGGCCCGCAAGGGCAACCGAGCGGACGTCATCTTCGTCGTCAACGGCCTGCCGGTCGCGATCGTGGAGCACAAGAACCCGAAAGATGGCGGCGCGCTCGACCGAGCCGTCAAGCAGCTGCGTCGCTACGAGAAGGAGACCCCTGAGCTTCTCGCCGCACCGCAGCTCTTCAACGTCACGCACCTGCTCGACTACTGGTACGGCGTCACTTGGAACGCCAGTCGGCGCTTCATCAGCAAGTGGAAGCAGACGCCCGACGAGGAGTACCGGTTCGCGGTCCAGGCGTTCTTCGAGCCGACCGACTTCCTCCGCACGCTCCAGCACTGGATCTTGTTCTTCGTCGAGGACGGCGAGACGCGGAAGTCGGTCCTGCGCGAGCACCAGCGCCGGGCGATCGACAAGATCATTGCCCGTTGCGCCGACTCCACGAAGAACCGTGGCCTCATCTGGCACACCCAAGGATCTGGCAAGACCTTCACGCTGCTGACCGCCGCCCGATTGATCCTCGAAGACAAGGCCCGCTTCAACAACGGCACGGTCCTCCTCGTGGTCGACCGCACCGAGCTGGAGGGTCAGCTCCGCGAATGGGTCGAGCGCCTGCTCGGCGAGATGCAGGTCAACGACATCGCGGTTCGACGCGCCAACACTAAGGCCGACCTCCAGCAGCTGCTCGACGCCGACTTCCGCGGCCTGATCGTCTCGATGATCCACAAGTTCGAGGAGATCAAGAAGGACAGCTCGCCGCGCGACAACATCTTCGTCTTCATCGACGAGGCGCACCGGTCCGTCGCGAAGGATCTCGGCAGCTACCTGATGGCCGCGCTCCCGAACGCCACGATCATCGGGTTCACGGGGACGCCAGTCGGCAGCTCCCAGAGCGGCTCGGGCTCCTTCCAGATCTTTGGCCTCCAAGACGACGAGGGTTATCTCGACAAGTACTCCATCAAGGAGTCGATCGACGACGGCACCACGCTGCCCATCCGCTACATGATGGCGCCGTCGAACATGACGATCCCGACGGAGCAGCTCGACCAGGAGTTCTTCGACCTCGCCGAGAGCGAGGATGTCACGGACGTCGAGGAACTGAACCGCGTTCTCGACCGTGCGGTCGGCATCCGCGCCTTCCTGAGTGCCGACGACCGAGTCGAGCAGGTGGCCGAGTTCGTTGCCAATCACTTCAAGGAGAACGTCGACCCGCTGCACTACAAGGCATTCCTGGTCGCCGTCGATCGGGAGACGTGCGCCAAGTACAAGGTCGCGCTCGACCGCCACCTGGCTACCGAGTGGTCCGAGGTCGTCTACAGCAGCAATGCGGCTGACGTCGTTGACCGGCCACGGGTAGCCGAACTGCAGCTCAGCGAGACTCGCGAGCAAGAGGTCCGCAAGTCCTTCAAGAAGCCTGCAGAGCAGCCCAAGATCCTGATCGTCACCGACAAGCTACTGACCGGCTACGACGCGCCCGTGCTCTACGCGATGTACCTCGACAAGCCGATGCGGGACCACGTGCTCCTGCAGGCCATCGCGCGCGTCAACCGTCCCTACGTTGACTCGGAAGGCGTGCCGAAGCGGGTCGGTCTTGTCGTCGACTTCGTGGGTGTGCTGCGCGAACTGCAGAAGGCGTTGCGCTTCGACTCGGCCGACATCAACGGGGCGATCGAAGATCTCGAAACGATGATGACCGACCTGCACCAGCGGATCGGGCGGGCCGCGACGAACTACCTGCAGGTTGATTCGAAGGACAGCCCTGATCAGCAGCTGGAGAAGGTTGTCTACGGCCGCTTCATCGATCCCAATGCCCGTAAGACATTCTTCGAGGACTACAAGGACATCGAGGCCCTGTGGGAGATCCTGTCGCCGTCGGCCGAGCTGCGCGATCACATCGTCACCTACAAGCGGCTCAGCCAGCTGTACGCAGCGGTCCGCAACGCCTACTCCGAAACAGGCAGCTTCCTCGGCGACCTGGAGTACAAGACGCGCCGCCTGATCCAGGGGGGTGCGGAGCAGGAGGGGCTTGGCCGGATCGCCAAGGTGGTCACGTTCGACGTCGCCACGCTAGAGCAGCTCAAGGGCGAGGACGGTCCCGACGAGGGCAAGATCTACAACCTGCTGCGCGGCCTTCGGAAGGAGATCGACGACGACCCGGCGAAGGCTGTCGTGCTGCGTGCCCTCAAGGAGCGGGCCGACCAGGTGATCAAGAACTTGGAGGAGCGCAAGGTCACCGGCATGGCCGCGATGGACGAGATCGCCGCGCTCGTGGTCGAGAAAGATGAAGCCCGGAAGGCTGCCCAAGCGAGCGGCCTCAGCGACGTCGGCTTCGCCGTGCACTGGCAGCTCAGCCGGGACGAGGCGCTCAAGTCGGCCGGCCTCGACACCCTCGCCGTTGCGAGAGAGGTCGAGACATTGCTCGGGAAGTTCCCGAACTGGGTCGAGAACCCGGACGAGCAGCGACGCCTCCGCCTCAATCTGTACAAGCCGGTGATCAAGTTGCCAGATGAACAGCGCAAGGCTGCGGTCGAGCAGATCATGCAGGTCCTCGGCCAGGCGGCAGGGGCCTGATGCGCATGGCGTCGCTCTACCCAGACCAGAAGCTCAAGCGCCGTGCCATGGGCTGGGCGCGACGGCTTAAGGTCAACCCTGAGCAGGTCGTCATCGCGAAGATGTCGAAAAAATGGGGTTCCTGCACCCCAGACGGCATCGTAACCTTCGCCGACGAACTGGCCGACACCGACGAGGCGTTCCAGGACTACGTCATCGTCCACGAACTTCTTCACCTGCGGTACCGAACCCATGGGAAGCGGTTCCAGGCCATGATGTCGGCCCTCGTCCCGGACTGGCGGGAGCTGGAGCGCCAGAGTCAACACAGCACGGATCGGATCGGTCGCCAGAAGCGACCGTCGGGAGACTGATCATGGCGTTCGAGGCAAGACGAAACGCGTTCAGCAGCAGTTCCCGTCGCCAGAGGAGCTGTACCTCAGTGGCACCCTCCGCGCACCACCGAGGCCGTCGACGGTCTGTGGCTCCATCAGGGCGATGTCATCCGCGCCTACGCGGAGAAGCACCAGAACACCCCCGACCTGGCACTCGAGCTGCCTGACCGGCTCGGGCAAGACCATCCCGGGCTTACCTGTCCGTGAACTTTGATGCCGCCGAGGCGACCTTCAGCAAACCGTCCGCCTACGGCTGCTCAGATGTCAGGTGGCTATGCAGCACCGGCGCGTGGCTTGTCGCATGCACTCACTAGCCTGCCGCTCATTGTTTGTGGTCGGAGAGTGCGGAGCATATGGCGCGTCGTGGCCGGAGTGGCGGTGTCGCCGGCGAGGGGCAGCTGGCCTTGCCGGTGTTCTGGGGTCCGGTGGAGGAGGATGAGGTTCGTGAACCGGTACGGGAAGTTGGTCTGGGAGCGGATGCGGGCATTCCAGCCGGAGATGCTGGCAGGGATCGAGGATCCGGACAGCTACTTCTCGAGCTTGGGCGAGGACCTGGAGCGCCAGATCAGCGAGCTGGCAGAGCAGATCGCGGGGCCGGCTCGAGCGGGCGAGACATACCAGGAGCGGCTGGGCCGGTTACGGGAGGCGAGGATCACCGCGGAGTCGGAGATCATGCGGCAGGTCGGAACTCCGGAGGAGAACGAGGAGCCGGTTCCGATCTGGCCGGGGCCGACGGGCTGGATGCCAGTCGCTGGGCCGCCCGATCCGGACGATCCGAGCTACCGGCAGGAGCAGGAGATTCGCGGGCAGTAGTCGACCTGTTGCCACGCCGGTTTCGGCCCGGCCGGCAGGAAGATCTGGCGCCGTCGGGTGTGCGGAGCCGGGTCAAGGCGAATCTTGCCGCGGTGCGGCTGCTCCGGCAGCTGCAGGGCGAGCAGCGTCCGGCCGGCGCCGAGGAGCAGCTGGTGCTGGCGCGCTGGTCCGGGTGGGGTGCGGCGCCGGCAATGTTCGACGACAGCAGGGGCGAGTACGCCGCCGAGCGGGCTGAGCTGCGCCAGCTGCTGCCCGAAGCGGAGTGGAAGGCGGCGGCGCGGACCACGCTGAACGCCCACTACACCGATACCGCCCTGGTCCGCGCGATATGGGAAACGCTGGAGGAGCACGGCTTTGCCGGCACGGCTGGCCGGGTGCTGGAGCCGGGCTGCGGCGCCGGCGCCTTCCTGGGTCTGGCCCCGGACTCGGCGCGTGACCTGGTAGGGGTGGAGCTGGACCCGACGACGGCGGCGATCGCCGCGGCGCTGTACCCGCACGCGACGATCCGGGCCGAGTCCTTCGCCGACACCCGGCTACCCAGTTCCTCTTTCGACCTGGTAATCGGCAACGTGCCGTTCGCCGACGTGGTGCTGCACGACCCGGCGCACAACTCGGGCCGGCACCCGATCCATACCCACTTCATCCTCAAATCCCTCGCACTGACCCGCCCCGGCGGGGTGGTCGCGGTGATCACCTCCCGCTGGACGATGGACACCGCGAACCCAGCCGCCCGCCGGGAGATCGCCCAGCGGGCCGACCTGGTCGCCGCGATTCGGCTACCAATCACCGCGCATGAGCGGGCGGCCGGCACGAAGGTGGTGACCGACCTGCTGGTCTTGCGCCGGCGGGCTGCCGGCGAGGAGCCGGCTGGGCTGACCGGGTGGGAGCAGGCGGTCAACATCAGCACCGACCCGGCCGGGCCGGTGCCGGTGAACCGGTACTTCGTCGAGCACCCGGACGCGGTGATCGGGCAACTGGCCACCCGGCTGGGCCGGTTCGGGCCCGAGTCCACTGTGGACTACGCCGGCGGCGACATTGCCGACCAGTTGCGTGCTCGGCTGCAGGTGGCACTGGCCGACTACGCGAGCACTCGGCCGGTGTTCGGGCCGCCGGGCCCGGACGCGCCGGAACGGGTCGCACTGGCTGATGCCCCGGCCGAGCACCTCGACGGCCACCTCGCCCCAGACGGCAGCGCCGGGTTCACGGTGGTCCAGGACGGCCGGCTGGTCCCGCATCAGGTGCCGGCCAGCCAGGCCCGCGAGCTCACCGCACTGCTCGGGCTGCGCGACACCGTCCTCAACCTGCTGGCGGCCGAGGCGGCGACGCTGGAGGACACCGCCGAGATCAGCGAGCTGCGGGCCCAGCTGAACACCCGCTACGCCGACTACGTGGCCCGGTTCGGCCCGATCAACCGGACCGCTCACCGCTCAACCGGCCGCCTCGATGCCGAGACCGGGCAGCCGCGGATGGCCCGAATCAGGCCGGCACAGGGCGGCTTCCGCTCCGATCCACACTCCCCCGCTGTCTACGCCCTCGAGCTGTATGACGAGGAGCTGAACCAGGCCGAGAAGGCCAGCATCTTCACCCAACGCGTCGTCGCACCCCGCGTCCCCCAGCTCGGCGCCGACACCCCCGAGGATGCGCTGGCGATCTGCCTGGACACCCACGGCCGGGTCGAGCTGGCCGAGATCGCCCGCTTGCTCGGGCGCATCGAGGACGAGGCCCTGACCGAGCTGGCCGGACTGGTGTATGCCGACCCAGCCCAGGCCGGCCAGCTGGTGCCGGCCGCTGAGTACCTGTCCGGCAACGTCCGCATCAAGCTGGCTCAGGCCCGAGCCGCAGCCGAGCCCACCGGCGATGATCGCTGGGCAGGCAATATCGCCGCGCTCGAGGCGGTGATCCCGGCCGACCTCACCCCTGCCGAGATCTCGGTCCGGCTCGGCGCGGCATGGATCCCGGCGAACGTGGTCGAGCAGTTCCTCACCGAACTGCTCGACGACCCGAGCATCCGAGTCGAGAACCCGGGCGGTTCCACCTGGGCGGTTCGCGGCGCACACCATTCCGTCCTGGCTTCGAGCACCTACGGCACCGGCCGGGTCAGCGCCGTCAAGCTGGCCGAGGCCTGCCTGGAGCAGCGGCCGATCCGGGTCACCGACGAGCTGGAGGACGGGCGGCGGATCCTCAACCTCACCGAGACCGTCGCCGCGCAGGAGAAGGCCGACGAGCTGCAGGATGCCTTCGCCGACTGGCTGTGGACCGACCCGCATCGCACCCGGGGACTGTCCCGGGCCTACAACGACCGGTTCAACGCGATCGTGCTGCGCTCCTACGACGGCGCGCAGCGGGACTTCCCCGGCCTGGCCGTCAGCATCCGGCTGCGGCCGCACCAGGTCGCCGCGGTGGTGCGGATGCTGTCCGAGCCGACCGCGGGCCTGTTCCACGAGGTGGGTGCCGGCAAGACGCTGGAGATGATCGTCGGCTGCATGGAGCTACGCCGGCTCGGCATCAAGCGCAAGCCGGCGGTGGTGGTGCCCAACCACATGCTCGAGCAGTTCTCCCGCGAGTGGCTGCAGGCCTACCCCCAGGCACGGGTGCTGGCATGCGGCGTCGATGACCTGGCCGGCGAGCGTCGCAAGCTGCTGGTGGCGAGGGTGGCCACCAGCGACTGGGACGCGGTCATCCTGTCCCGGTCGGCGTTCGAGCGGCTGCCATTATCGCCGGAGGCGCAGCAGGCCTACCACGACCGGGAAGTGACCACCCTCGCCGGGCAGCTGGAGGCTTCCCGGCAAGCCGGCGGGATCAGCGTCAAGCGCATCGAGGCAACCCTCGCCCGGGCGGAGGAGCGGATCAAGAAACTGCTTTCCGGGCAGCGGGACCCTGGCGTGCGGTTCGAGCAGACCGGGATCGACTACCTGTTCGTCGACGAAGCCCACGACTACAAGAACCTGCGGGTGGTGTCCAACATCCCGGGTGCGGCGATCGATGGCTCGCAGCGTGCGTCGGATCTGGACATGAAGCTGCACTACCTCCGCCAGCGGCACGGCGACCGGGTCGCCACGTTCGCCACCGCGACACCGATCGCCAACAGCATCGCCGAGGCATACGTCATGCAGCGCTACCTGCAACCCGACGTCCTCGAGCAAGCGGGCATCACCGACTTCGACACCTGGGCGGCCACGTTCGGCGAGACCGTGACCGCGCTCGAGCTGTCCCCGGACGGCTCCCAGTACCGGTTGCACTCCCGATTCGCCAAGTTCCGCAACGTTCCCGAGCTGCTGCGCATGTTCCACCTGGTCGCCGACGTCAAGACCGCCGCCGACCTGAACCTGCCCACGCCTGCCCTGGTCGACGGCAAGGCGCAGACCGCGGTGGTGCCGCCCAGCATCGAACTGCGAGCCTTCATGGCCCGCCTGGTGGAGCGGGCCGAGCAGGTGCGTGCCAAGGCGGTCCGGCCGGAGGAAGACAACATGCTCCGGGTCGCCACCCACGGCCGGATGGCCGCCCTCGACCTCCGGCTCCTCCCACCCGGCGAGCTGGTCATCGAAGGCCAGGCGCTCCTGACCGCCGGCCTGGTCGAGGGCAAGCTGACCGCGGCCGCCGACCGGATCGCGGCGATCCACCATGCCCACGCCGACCGCTCCTACCCGGGCCAGGCCCGCACCGGAGCGTTGCAGCTGGTCTTCTGCGACCTGGGGACCCCTAGTGGCGCCGGTTGGGACGCCTACACCGAACTCCGCCAGCTCCTGGCAGCGCGCGGCGTGCCCGCCGGCACCGTGCGGTTCATGCACGAGGCCCGCAACGACCGGGAGAAGGGGCAGCTGTTCGCCGCCGCTCGCGCCGGCAAGGTCTCCGTCCTGATCGGCTCGACCCAGAAGATGGGTGTCGGTACCAACGTGCAGCTGCGCGCTTACGCGCTGCACCACCTGGACTGCCCCTGGCGGCCGGCCGACCTCGCCCAACGGGACGGTCGGATACTGCGGCAGGGCAACCTCAACCCCGAAGTCGAAGTCATCCGCTGGATCTCCGAAGCCAGCTTCGACGCCTACTCCTGGCAAACCGTCGAGCGCAAAGCCCGCTTCATCGACCAGGTCATGCGCGGGCGGCTCGACGTGCGCGAGATCGACGACATCTCCGACACCGCACTCTCCTACGCCGAAGTCAAGGCCCTGGCCACCGGCGACGAGCGGATCCTCGAGCAAGCCCAGCTCGACGCCGAGATTGCACGGTTGGAACGGCTGCAGCGCTCGCACAACCGCAACCAGGTTGCGCTGCGCGCCACCGTGGACGCGGCCGACCGGGAGCTGCCCAGGCTCGCCGATGACCTCGACCAGCTCACCGCCGCGTTAGAGGCGCGGACCGACACCCGCGGCGAGGCCTTCAGCATGACCGTAGCCGGCCAGCGCCACGCCCAACGAGTTACCGCAGCCGTCGCGCTGCACGAGCAGCTGCTGGCGATCCATCCCGGCGATGCCACCCACCCGATCGGCCGGCTGGCCGGATTTGACCTGCACGCCCACGCCCGTCGCCAGTTCGGTGAACTGCACTACGAACTCCAGCTCGCCGGCGTACCTCGCACCCAGATAGCCATCCCCGCCAAGGACCTCGCCGGCGGCAACCCGCTCGGCCTCATCGCCCGGCTCGAGAACCGCGCCGTCGGCATCGAAGCCATCCGAGCGGAGATCACCGAACGTGTCCGCAGGACCAGCATCGAACGCGACCGGGCCGTCGCCCAACTCGATCAACCCTTCCCGCACACCGACGCACTCACCACCTCGAGAACACGCGCCGCCCAACTCGCTGATCAACTCTCGGCGAAGGCACGAGACCTCCCCGCCGCAGCCGATAGCCGCACTGAGGACCGTTGGCAGACCATCGCCGACCGCATCCGCCCCCAGCTCACCCAATCGGCTAGCTGGACACCGCTACGGGCAGCCCTGAATCGGGCTACGGCTGCCGGCATCGACGCAGACGCCCTGCTCACCCAGCTCGTCGCCGAGCACCCGCCCATGAGCGCCGATCCGGCTGGTGACATGCTGTGGCGGCTCTACGAGCGCTGCGAAGCCGCCGCACCTACGGCGGACGACATCACACTCCACACGGCACCCGCATTGAACGTGTGCACCACTGAGGAGCCACCCCGGGCCTGTCCGACGCCTGTGGATAGCATTAGTTTCTAGTAGATCAGCGCGTGCACAGGTTGCGCCTAGGCAACCGTCTGAATCCGGCTGCACCGCTGATCTTCGCGTCGGCCCGGATACCACAATTCGCAATTTCGTGGCGTCAGGGACTCCTCTCATCGTTTCGCTCAGCAGACTCGACTTCCTGTGAGACCCGGGTTGGACGAGTGGCGCCAGAGGCACAGGGTCGTTGGTGGGCGGGTGCGGAGTTAGATGGAGTATATTGATCTCATATTCAGTATATTGGAGTTAAACCTTGAAGGAGCAGGATGCCCGCCTCCACCAAGCAGCAAGCACTGCGCTTGCTCAACGAGTACCCCGAGGAGCGGTACCTGCTGCGCGCCGCGTGCGACGAGGCCCGCCGGTGCGCGCCTGGGGATTTCGCTGGGAGCTGGGTGCTCACGCGACTGAGCCAGATCATCGGCCAATCCGAACCGGTAGCGACCGGCTCCCCGTCATGGCGTCCGGGCCTACGGCGACTGACGGCCTATGGCCTCATCCAGAAGACCGACGTGACGCGAGGCGGGCGGCGCGCCTACTACCGGATGGACGAGCTCGAGGCGGTAGAGCAAGCGTTGGCCGAGACAGAAGGGCGGACCGGCGAGCCAGGCGCTCAGGGCAGCGGATAGCGGGCGCCGGTGTCGACAACCGATTTGAGCGCGTTCGACGACGCAGCGGTGGCCGCGATCGAGAAGCGGTTCGCGATGCTCGCCGATTACGAGCGGCCGATCCTCTGGCAGCACGCGACGCTGCCGCACTTCGCGCCGCTGCGGGCGTGGCTTCATGAGGAACTCAGCGGCCTGGACCCAGACATCGCGCGAGGGTTCGTCAGCCGACTGCGCGACGTAGACCTCTACACCCAGGCGCTGGCCGAACTGGCCACCGGCTACATCTTCCGGCAGCCGGGCTGTCAGGTGCAGTTCGACCCACCGCTCGGCCGGCTGACCCCGGACCTGCTGGTGACCTCCGCTGACGGAGAGTGCCTGGTCGTCGAGGTGTGGCGGCGCGGCCTCCCGCGGGCGACCGACACACGCAACAAGCAATGGGCCGAGCTGGCCCGGCGCATCCGGCGCATCAGTCAGCCTGTCGCCATCGCCACCGGCTCGACGGCACACACGGTGGTCGAGCCGCCCGACGCACCGGCACGCCAGCGCATCGAGCAGGCACTGCGTGCGTGGCTGGCATCCGAAGCCGCGGATAGCACTCCCCTGGCCGTCGAAGGGCTGACGTTCCGCGTAGTCGGCACCACGACAACCGGGCGGGCGGAGATGCTGCCCGTACAGGACGGGGCGACCGCCGACCGCAAGGACGTTGTCGAGGCGATCGAGCGTAAGGTACGCCGGTACCGGCGAACGGTCGAAGAAATGGACCTCCCGCTGCTGGTGGTGATCAGCGCCGACCCGGGGACCGCTCTGGACGCCTCGCTCGTCACTAGCATCATGGCCGGCAACAACCCGACATCGATCAGGATCCCGATCAACGGCGTTGGCGCGATTGACTCCGGACCGATCGAGCTGCGGATGACCAACGCGCCACCGGTCTTCGACCGGGCACTGTCCGGCGTGGCATGGCTGGAGATCAACGACGGCGCTCACGCCGAATTGCACCCCTACTGGGCTAACCCCAACGCGGCCCGAGAGGTGCTTCTGGAGCGGCCTTCCGACTGAGGCCAGCCGCCAACACCCCTGCTCGATCTTCCGCCGCCGGGCTCGCCTTGGCGGGCGTAATACGTCCGCTCTCTCGCCTCCTGGCGGTAGGACCTCGGAGGGTTCACGCTGGCCGTTAACCTCGGCGGCCCTCGCGGCACAGTTTCCGCCGAAAGCGGCTCAGTCCTGCTTCAGGGCAGTTCGGCCCGTGAAGTAGTGAGCGATGAGCGTGTCCGAAGGAGAGGAGGCCGGCGGTGCAGTCTCGGATTGGCATGGCCTGTGCATGTGAGGAAGGTTCCCATCGGTGACAGAGGTTATGGAGCGACTGATCGCTGCCGCTCCGATAGGCGCGTGTTGCGTAGCGGCCGTCGTTATCTGCCGTCTGGCCATCGTCGCCGGGGTGGTGTTCTGTCGCTCCGGCAAGCCGGCAGCCCGTCTTGAGCGCTTGATACGGGCCTGGAGGCTGCGGGGTCGGTAGCCGCCGGACGTCTGTATGGACTACTGCGGTCTAGACCAGGTCGCGAAAGGCCTGCTGGACCGCCGCGCCGAGGCCGGCCGGCTCGCCGGCGGGGCCGGTGAGTTGGCGCAGTGGGCTGATCACTCGAAGCCGCGGCGGTCGCGGCGCAGCGCGGTGATCTTCACCGCCTCACCCGCACCGGCCCGGCGAATCCACCCCGGGCCTGCTGGACGACGAGCTGCAGACCCTGATCGACCTCGGCCCTGGTGCCGCAGCAGAGCACCCCGCCGCGATCCCCTCGGCCAGCACGCGGGCCAGCCCGTCCGGACTCCGGTCGGTGCTGGCCCGCAGTGCTTTCTGGATCGCTCGCGACGCCCCGACCCGGCCGCGCACCTCGACCAGGGCCGGCCGCAGCCGCGTGACCGGCCGCGCCGGGCGGCCTGGCGCATGTTCTCGAACTGGGTGCCGACCCGGACGTGCCCCCGGGCCGGTCCGCACACACACAGCCGGACGTCGCAGTCGTGCAGCAACGTCACCCCGGGCGGCAGCTCGCCAAACGCGAGCACCGCAGCCATCTGGTGCGGTGCCACGTCCGCTGGCGGCCGCCGCCCGGCAGGCGCAGAGCGAAGCGCCCGTAACTGTCAGAGCCAACGGTCCCCATCCAGATGGCACAGGTCGCGGGGGTGAGGACACGTGACCGAAGCCGCGCCGCGTCGCCGGCGTACAGCCGCAGCGCCCGGTCCCGCGACTGCGACACCCCAGCGCCTAGCCCGCCAGCTTCACCGACCCGGCGCCGCCGCTGTCCGACCCGGCCGCCGACGCTCGGACGGCACCACCGCTGGACGGTGACTCCTCGGCCAGCTTCAGCAGCCGCTTCACCTCGGTCACCGGCAGCTCCAGGTGCTCCGCGATCGCCTCCGGCTTCTGCCCCAGCTCCGCCAGCGCTGCGACGGTGACCGCCAGGTCCCGGTCGGCGACTTCCAGCGCCAGCTGGAGTTCCGCCACGTCGCCCAGCCGGTCGAACGCGGCCGTCAGAGCCTTCTCGATCTGCTGGTCCCGCTCACGCTGCTTCGCCCGCGCCGTCGCCAGCGCAATGCGTGCCCGCTCCCGCGAACTCGGCCCCCTCCCACCCGACGCCTTCGCGCCCGGCCGGGCTGCCTTCCCTGGCTGTGTCATCCCGCCACACACTCCTCGATCTCGAATCCGAACCTGACCGCCGAAGCATGACCGACCCGCACGACAGAACACCCCGATCGAGACCCTCATCGGCCGGACCCGGAACGGATATTGTCGCGTCCGGACGGAGGTCGCGAGCGCCGCCCGTCGTTGCCCGGGTTCGCAAGGTAGGTCCATACACCGGCACGGCGACTTGTCCTGACTAACTCTGTGTATTCCGCAAGGACTGGTGCGAGCGGAAAGTGGCCGACGAGGCGGTTCAAGGAGCGCACGCAACACGCCCAGAAGGGAGCTTCCGACTACGACATCGCCACTCGATGTTCATGTTCGCTTGAGTCGCTCGAAACCCTTCGGCGCTGCGGCGACAGCCTCGGAGGCCGCTGATGTCGCATCACAGATGCCGAACACCGGTGTCCTCCCAGGCACGGTCATTGTCTGGATACCGGGATGATCGCGTCGAGCTGCGATCCAGAGGTAGGCCTGTGCAATCTGCCGACGGTTCAAGTCGTCGGCGAGCTCGATAGCTTCTGCGCCTTCGAGGTGATGGTAGTGGGGCGGTTGCGTGCCAGCCTTCCCCCAAACCAGCAAACGTGTCGGACTTACTGCCATTGCCACTTGGTCTGACACCGCTATTGAACTCGGCCGCGTCGGGTAGAGATGCACGAGCTCGCGTGCCTCCCGGCCGGCTTTTAGTGCGCGCTGCAGTCTGCGTTGTCGTTGACTGTCAGTGAGGAAGCACTCGGGTTGGTGCTCCGATGCTGGCTCATCGATGACGACCAGTGGCTCGTCGGCGAGCATGAGCAGCGGTTGGTCGAGGTCGACGAGCGTCAAGGGTCGTACTCCCAGGTGTTGCATCGCCTGCTTGGCCATCGGGCCCATCATCCGGATGTGCTCATTCGGGTGTGGCCGGATCGCCATTGAGCGCAACATCGCATCGGTTGGCCGGGACTCGTTGTAGCGTCTGTCCTTGCTGCGGTTGCCGCGGGCAGGCGTGCGGCCAGCTTTGCGAGCGGCTCGTATGCCGGCCTTGTGTTCGAACCGTCGGCCAAGGTCGCGCTTGGCAAGCATGGTCTTAGCCCAGTACTCGCCAAGTAGTTCGATCTGGACACGGGTGCGCACTCCCCGGCCGAACTGAAAGGCCGCAAATTGAATGAGCGCGTACTTCTCATCCTTCGTCGTCTGCTGGGTCGGAGCCTCATCGAGGCGGCGCAGCACTGCTGCAGCATCGCCTTCGATGCTGCACAGCAGCTTCTCGAGCACACCATTAGGAAACGGCGCCATGCCTTCGCTCTCGGGCTCGGCGAGGAAGGTGTAGAAGTCCCGAACCGCTAGGTCGCGGATGTTGACGATCTCAGACCTGCCGTTGTCGATGAAGCGGACCGCAACCTGGTCATCAGTACTGAAGCGTTCGAGCAAGAACCGCGGCACAGTGTGATGGCGATCCCCCACGCCGTCGCTCGGATCCATCCGCGCGAGGAAGTCTCGAGCCCGTTGCTCGGCATCCGCCTCGGTCGCGGCAAACCGCTGATCGTCCACGGGCTAACGGTACGTGCCCGGTGCGACAACATCGCGCTTTGCACCTGCACCCCAGACGGACCGCGAACGTCGGCGTGAACACGCCCTGCGGCCCTTGGCTGTCTGCCGCCAGGTGACCGCCGACCAGAAAGCCACCTCAACACAGGCGCGTTATGGCTAGACCTAGCCGGGCCATCGAGGTCAGCAGCGCGGGCGCGCTAGTGATTCTTCGCGACAACCCCACGCCCGAGCCCCTGCAATAACTCGCAACCTAATCTGCACCTTCGCAACCCACTCGCAAACTACCTTCGGACTTCGCAACCTTCACCCAGACGCGACAGGTATCCGACCGTGACCCGTTCGACCGGACCCGCCGACGTCGCACACCTCTTGCATCCAGGTAACGAAGCGGTACCGAAGGGTGGCGGTCCTCGGTCCGGCCTACGTGTCGACCGTACTCCGTAGCGTCCGGCGAGTGATGTCGCTGAAGAAGCTGTCTGCCGGAGACGGGTACACGTACCTGATCCGGCAGGTGGCCGCTCACGACAGCACCGAGCGCGGCTACGAGAGCTTGGGCGACTACTACACCGAGAAGGGTGAGTCTCCTGGCCGCTGGTGGGGCTCCGGTCTGGCTTCGCTCAAGGTGTCCGGTCAGGTGTCTGAGGCACAGATGCGTGCGCTGTTCGGCGAGGGGCGGCACCCGGACGCTGATCGAATCGAAAGCGAAGTGATCGCCCAGGGCCGGTCGGCAGCGGCCGCGATGTCGATGACTAGGTTGGGGCAGGCTTACCGGCTGACCGAGGGCAGCACCGAGTGGCAGCGCCGCCTTGCGCGGGCCTACGCCAGCTTCAACACCAGTCAGAATGCGAAGTGTGACGCTCCGATACCGGAGGGCAAGCGTGCTGAGATACGCACCGAGGTGGCCGTCACGTTCTTCCGCGATACTTATGGCCGGGAGCCACTGGATCAGCGGGAGCTGAGCGGGTTTGTGGCCCAACAGTCGCGGTCGATAAGCACCAGCGTGGCCGGCTATGACTGCACGTTCTCGCCGGTGAAGAGCATCTCGACGTTGTGGGCGATCGCCCCGGCCGAGATCCGCGATGCCATAAGGGCCGCGCACGAAGCAGCGGTTGATCGGTCGTTGGCGTGGCTGGAGCGGCACGCCGCCTACACCCGAACCGGCACGGGTGGGGTGGCTCAGGTGGAGACCCGAGGCCTGCTGGTGGCGGTGTTCACCCATCGGGACTCGCGCAACGGGGACCCTCAGCTGCACACCCACGCCGCGGTAAGCAACAAGGTGCAGGCCCTCAACGGGCGCTGGCTTGCCCTGGACGGGCGGGTGATCCACGAGCTCACAGTCGCAGCCTCTGAGTTCTACAACACCGCAATGGAGGAGGAGTTCACCACCCGCCTCGGTGGGGCATTCGACGCCACAGCCAGCGGGTCCGGACGCCGCCCGATCCGTGAACTGATAGGCGTCGATCCCAGGCTGATGGAGCTGTTCGCCTCCCGCCGAGCCGAACTAGTCGAACGCCGCGAGCAGCTGGCTGCCGGCTTCCACGCCACGCATGGCCGTCAACCTACGCCGCTGGAAATGATCGCTCTGGCCCAGCGGGCCAACCTAGAGACTCGGGTCAGCAAGCATGAGCCGCGCTCGGCCGCCGACCAGCACCGGTTGTGGCGTTATCTGGCTGGCAAGGCCCTCGGCGTCAAGGGAGAACGAGTCGGTGTCGAGCAGGCTCGGGCGGTGAAGGTAGCCGTTACGTCACGTCCTGCTGCCGTCATATTCGTCAGGTCGACCGGCTCGATCGGGCATGAGCAGCTGGTCGCCGAGAAGGCCAAGCTGGTAGTGGCGGTGGTGTCGCAGGAGCGCTCGACCTGGCAATGGCGGCACGTCTACGCCGAGGCACAACGCCAACTGCGTGCCGAGAAGCTGCCCGCCGCGCTGCGGGAACAGCTGGTGTATGCCATCACCGACCGGGTGCTCGGGGCCAAGCACTCGGTACCGATCGGCGCCCAACTCGATGGGGGTCTGGCGGTGCCAGCCGGGTTGCGCCGCCGCGACGGCAGCTCTGTCTTCCGCCGAGTCGGCGGCCAGAAATACACGTCGCGGCACGTCCTGGTCGCCGAGCAGCGCGTACTCCGCGCCGCCGCACTGGCCGGCGGGCGGGCGGCGTCGGGGACCGATGTGGCGATGGCGCTGCTGGAATGGCAGGCCAATGACGCCCGCCGGATGCTCAACGACAGCCAGGAACGCCTGGCCTACGAGATGGCATGCTCCGGCCGGCGGGTGCAGCTCGCGCTCGCCCCGGCCGGCACCGGCAAGACCACCGCGCTGGGCATCCTGGCTACGGCGTGGCGCAACTCCGGCGGTGACATCGTCGCCCTCGCGCCCCAAGCTAGCGCCGCGCATCAGCTCTCGAAAGCGCTCGGCGGAGCGAAGGCTGACACCCTGGACAAGCTCGTCTGGGAACTCACTACCAACGCCGCCGAGCTACGCCCGGAGTGGATCCGCTCCATCGGTCCGGACACCATGGTGCTGATCGACGAGGCTGGCCTGGCCTCCACCCGCAACCTCGACGTGGCGATCCACTACGTCCTCGGCCGCGGCGGATCCGTTCGGCTGATCGGCGATGACCGGCAGCTCGCGGCCACGGCCGCGGGTGGGCTGCTGCGCGACCTGCGGGCCGCCCACGGCGCCGTGACCTTGAACGAGGTGATGCGGTTTATCGACAAGGCCGAAGGTGCCGCCTCCCTCGCCCTGCGAGCCGGCGACCCGACCGCGCTCGGCTACTACCTCGACCAGGGCCGCATCCACGCCACCACCGTCGACGCCGTTGCCGACCAGGTGTTCGCCGCCGCTCAGGCCGACCTGGCCCGTGGCGCTGACGTGCTGATGATCGCCCCAGACCTCGCCTTGGTCGCCGCGCTGAACGAGCGCGCCCGCGCCGTCCGGCTCGAGCGCGAAGGTCTGCGTGGGCGGGCGGCGCCGATCTCCGGCGGTGAGAACGCCTCGGCCGGCGATCTCATCATCAGCAAGCAGAATCGCCGCAACCTGTCCCTTGGTAGCACCGACCACGTCAAGAACAACGACCGCTTCCGCGTTGTGAAGGTTCACCGCACCGGCGCGCTCACCGTCCAGCACGTCGCCCTGAACCGCACGGTGACGCTACCCGCCGACTACGTGCGCGAGCACGTCCGCCTCGGCTACGCCGCCACCCTCCGCTCCGAACAGGGCGACACCATCGGTTCCCACACCCGCGCGGGCATCGCGCACGTGGTGATCACCGATCGGCTCGGCGCGGCCGAGCTCTACATGGGACTCACTCGCGGCACCGGCGAAAACCACGCCTGGGTGATCACCAGCGGCGACGGCGAGGCCCACAACGTCATCTATCCCGAAGCTCAAACCCCGGCCACCGCGGTCGAGGTGCTCACCCGGATCCTGCGACGAGACGATCTGAACCGCTCCGCCTTGACGGAACTCGCCGAGGCAGCCGATCCCGCCCTGCGGTTGGCTGCTACCGCTCCGGCGTACCTGTACGCCTACCACACCGCGATGCTCGACCTCACCGGCCCTGACCGGCTGGCGGAGCTTGCCGCACGCGCCGAGGCCGCGGTAACGGGCGTCACCACGACGCCGGGATGGGAGATGCTGCAGGCGCACCTCGCCGGCATCGGCCTCACCGGTGCCGATCCGATCGCCGCGCTGGCCCGGGCCGCCGCCAGTCGGGAGGTTGGCACGGCCGAAGACCTGGCTGCGGTACTGGATTACCGCCTCGATCCGCACGGAACCGGCTCTATCGGCAGGGGCCCGCTCCCCTGGCTGCCGGCGCTCCCGGCTGCCGTATCGTCCGACCCGGGGTACGGCCCGTACCTGCAGCAGCTCGCCGCCCGGATCCGGCAACTAGCCGCCGAAGTCAACGAACGGGCCGCCGGATGGGCTGCGGGCGACGCGCCCGACTGGGCGCTCCCCTACCTCGAGCATCCGCATCTGGTGCGCGAACTCGCCATCTGGCGGGCCGCCACCGCCACCCCCGACACCGACCTGCGTCCGGGCGGCGCGGCTGGCGATACCAAGGCCATGCGCGGCTACCGTGCCCGGCTCGTCGAGCGAGCCCTGGCCGCCACTGGCGTCATGGCGGCCGACGCCACCACCCGCTGGGCCGCCCTCGTCGAGGATCTCGACTCGCGCATCGACACCGATGACTCCTGGCCGGTTCTCGCCGCCCGGCTCAACACCGCCGACGCGCTCGGCCTCAACGTCACCCGTCTGATCCAAGCGGCCTTCCTGCAAGGACCGCTGCCGACCGAGCGGCCCGCCGACGCGCTGTGGTGGCGCCTCGCCCCGCACCTGACCCTGACCGGCCCGGAGGCACCCACGAGTGGCTATCGCGCACGCCCACCCTGGACACGTCAACTGGAGACCTTGCTCGGCGAGCAAGCCACTGCCCGGATCATGGCCGACCGGCTCTGGCCAGTCATCGTCTCCCGGATGGACCTGGCCGTTCGGCACGGTGCCGACCCGATGCAGCTCGCGCGGGATGCGGCCGGCATGCTCGCCAGCCACCTTTCCGACCTGGCCCCAGCCCAGTACGCCACTGGAGTGCTGTGGCAGCTCAGCCTGCTTGCAGACCCCGAACCCGTTCCCGAGGAATGGGGCGACGAAACCGCCCCCATTCCCGATGGGCGGGCCGCCGACCAGGAACTACCAGCCGACGCTCACATGGTCTTCGACGAACTCACCGCAGCAGGGCCAGCAATCGCTGCCGAGCCGCCGGTGCTTGCGCTGCCGGCCAAGGAGGCCTCGCCGGAACTGGAGGCCGCCCGTGCCGCGCTAACCGAAGCAGCCAGCTATTACACCGCCCAGGCCACCAACTCCTGGGTACCCGGCTACCTTGCCGAGCGCAGGCTGGCCGGCAGGCCTGCGGGCTATGCGCCAGCCGGCTGGACCAAACTGGTCGACCACCTCCGCAGGCGAGGCCATGCCGACCGAGCGCTGCTCGACGCCGGCCTGGCCAAGCGGTCCTCCCGCGGCACCCTGATCGACGTCTACCGCGACCGAATGGTCTTCCCGATCACCACACCCGACGGCGAGGTGGTGTCGTTCATCGGCCGGCGCAATCCGACCTTCGACAACGACCCCGGCATCCCCAAGTACCTCAACGGCCCGGCAACCGACCTCTACCACAAATCCGCGCTCCCCTACGGCCTCAACCCCGTCGCTGTGCAAGCTATCGCCGCCGGTGCGCCCATCCTGCTCGTAGAAGGTCCGCTGGACCACGCTGCTATCCGCGTGGCGGTGTCCCTCGACCAGGCGGTGCCGATCGCGGTCGCCGGCACCGCCCTCACCACCCAGCACCTGCAGTTGCTGGCCAGCCTCGGCTCGCTCCATGGCCGTCAGGCCATCACCGGCTTCGACAACGACCCGGCCGGCCGGCACGCCGCCGCCCGCGCCCACCACCTCCTCTCCGACGCCGGCATACCCGAGCCGCTGCGGCTCAATCTCGCCGTCGGCGCCGATCCCGCCCAGACTCACGCCACCCACGGTCCAGATGCGCTCGCCGTGGCGATCACTACCGCCACCCCGCTGCTCGATCTGGTCGTCGACGAGTGCCTCGACGCGCTCAGACCAATCCACCCGCCAACCTCGGATCTCGAGGAACAGTTGAACATAGGGCGGATGCTCTGGGGCACCGTCGCGCGCACCCTGGTCGTCAACGGCCGCCTCCGCCCCGGCCACGAACTTGCCCGCCAGGCCCGCCGCCTCGCTGCCACGCTTGATCGACCCCTCCACGATGTCACCGAAGCGCTCGGCGCCACTGCCTTCCCCGATGAATGGGCTGGTATTCAGGCCGACGATTTCGACCCTGACTTCTGGCTCTACATGCTCGAAAACACCGGTGAGACCGCGTTCCACCCTTACTTCGGTGAACCCTCCCCACCGCCTGACGTCGACCAGGTGCTCACTTGGTTTCGTGCCGCCGACCCGAACGCCGTCCCCATCAGCGACGAGCTCGACAAGGTGGCATCCAGCAGACCGCTGCCGGACCTACGAGCCCGCTATCGGCAAGCCCTTACCGACTACCTCACCGCTCGCGACGCTTATTCCAACCAGGACAGCCCCTGGCACGCCGACGCCCGCGCCGCCATCGGCCAACTCGCTGACCGCGTGCAGCAGCTCCAATCAGCTCATGATGAGCTGCAGCAAGCGACCGCTCTCGTCCACGCGGCCCGCCGCGACGGCGACCGCACCGGCCTGGCCACTACCAAATACCAGTTCCAGACCGCTCGGCAAGCCATCGATCCTGACAGGCCAGGTCTTGACGACAGCGCAGAGCAGCTCATGGCAGCCGCCTGCGAAGCGGCACACGCTGAACTCAGCCAGCTGCATGAACACCTCCAAGCACTGCAAGCAGAGCTCGACCGGGCCACCGGGGCTGAGACGGTGGACATCGATGCCGAGCAACGCTGGCGCCAGCTCGTCGCCAGCATCGACCCCAAGCTCGTCGACCATGTGCTATACCCGCAGCTGGCCGGCGCAATCGACCGTGCCCACACCGCGGGCAATGACATGACCCGACGACTGCCCGACATTGCCGCCAGAGATTACAGAACTCGCGACGCCGGCGAGCTCATGTGGCGCCTCTATGCCCACTGCCCCGACGCTGCACCCGACCTGCAACCCGTAGAGCCGCCAGAACCGTCAGCAGAAACCCCAACGGCTGACCTCCCGGCCTGGCCGCAAGACCTGGTCGACCGGCCCGATCTGAACCGTGGCCTGGACGACCCTGCAATATAGAAGTACCCGTCGACAGCCCCCGAACACACCTACCCTGCAGCCTGCCGGCTTCAACCCATCGGCTGAGCGTCGGACGGCTTGCTACTAGCTCGGGGCGCCACAAGCGCTTCGGCACAGCATGGCTTCTTCCGGATCACCGAGCAGCACCTGTCTCTCAACTATCGAGTTCGGAACCGCGGGCATATCAAATCGCCCGAGAAACCGAGTTTCGTCGTCTGTTCCCTGAATTTGGTTGCCTCAGGTCGCACGGTCGGAAACGTTGCCGCGTCGCTGGGATCGCCGAGTCGGGCTCTGTACCGGGGAAGTCGCGTGACCTCAAGATGTCCTGCTAGACACCGGCTGCGGTCACCCAGCTTCATAATTCCGGCTGAGGAATTTGAATTGATCTTTGGGAGCGCAGAGCCTTAGACAGGCTGAATTAAGGCTGCCATGATCATCAGAGTCGCACCCTTTGATAGAGGGTTGCAGTGCATTGAAAAGCGGCTACCGCAAGTTGATCACCAGTATGCCTTGCGTAGCGTCGCGAGGGATGTCACGCTCTCGTCAAGTTTTCAGTCGGGGGGCTGGTCTGTGCGTAGTCTTGTTGCTTTTATCGTGTCCTGCGGTCTCGTGGCACCCATGGCATACGCTGCTCCCTCGCATCTGATCGCCGCCTCGCCAACCCCGACCAACACTGGTTCCCAGGTTATAGCGGGTGGGTTGGGTGCGGTGGCGCCGACCCGGATTCTGGATACCCGCTCGGGTGTGGGCGCACCGGTCCGGCCGGTGCCGGCTGGCGGCACGATCAGCGTCCAGGTGACCGGAGCCCACGGCGTGCCGGCCAGTGGGGTT